>JAYZBT010000115.1:0-7866 GCA_036338615.1 Gemmatimonadota bacterium | reverse complement strand
ACTCCTCTGGCTGATCGCGACGGTCCCGTTGGTCTTGGGTCTCTTCCCGTGGCTGATCGGACCGCGACCGGAGGCCTCGTAGCAGGACCATGCCGCCAACGAGGGGACCATCGGGGGAGAAATCGACAGGCTATTCGACGTCCCCGGGGACCTGCTTGCCCTGGTAGGCTTCGACGGTCACTTCAAGCGAATCAACCCGGCGTGGCAAGAGACCTTGGGTCACTCGCTGCCGGTCGTACTCAAGACGCCGCTCATCGAGTTGGTGGATCGCTCGGGTGTGGGCGTTTGGGAGGGAACTCCATAGACGGTGGCAGCGTTGAAGCAGTGCCTCGAACCCGCGCTCGACGCCTTGCGGGCGGAGCTCGACTAGCGGTCTTCTAGCGTCGGGCCGGCGGGATCGTGACGTCGGCTGCGTACACGAGGTCGCTCAGCGGCGAGTCGTCGCCGTTCGCTGAATTCGCAGCCACGTGAATTGCGACCGGTCCACCCACTGAGGGAGCCACCCACTCGAGCGCCCACGTCGCCAAGTCGGGGTCCGTCGATGGAGAGCCCTGCAGCGTTTGGTTCGCGTACAACTGTCCGGTCTCCGCGCGAGTTACGCTGACGCGCTGGTCGACGGGCACGAGCACGCCAGCCGGGTCACCCCACTGGGCACCGCCGCCATAGCGCACGGAGAGCTGAAAGCCCGCGCTCGTCGTCTCTTCGGCTTCGAGTACGACGGTGAGCGAGTACCGTCGACCACGCTCGTATGTCTTGGGGAGACCCAGCACGGCGACGCGGCCGCCGAACGCATTCAGGTCGTTGCCGACGTGACATTCGAGGCACGTGGGTTCACCGAAACCACCGGTATGTCCCGGGGGTGGGCCGTTGGCATGGACGGTGGGAATCGCAACCGCCGCCCCCAGGAGCGAGAGGGCGGCGGCCGGAATCGTGAAGCGGAGCCTCATCAGTACGAGACGATGCGCCTCCGCGGCGGGAGCTTGGCCTGCCCGACGGTGTTGGTATCGGCGCCGAACCACATGGAGTTGGTCTCGGCGTCGAAGTACATGTGTCGAATGGAGCCGCCACCGCTTTCGATGAGCGATTGGCTGAATATCTCGCCGGTCATCGGATCGAAGCCCACGAAATTGTTCGGTTTCGGGCCGGTCTCGACCAGCCAGACGCGGTCCGAGTCGTCCGCCACCACTGCGTAGGGGCGCGAGCGTTCACCTCCCGGCAGCGGATACTCGAGTACTTCACCAGTTTCGGGGTCGAGGCGGCCGAGCGTGCCGCGCGTCCAGTCCCCGTACCAGAGGATGTCGTCCGACGTGATCGCAATGCGTCGCGGCCGCGCGTCTTCCGGCAATTCGAACGTCACCAACTCGAACGTCTCCGGGTCCACCGTGGCGATCTGGTTGGTATTGAAGAGCGCGATCCATGGATGGTCCCTCGAGTCCATCACGATACCATACGGGCGACTGCTCCCCATCCGGCCGCCACGACCCGGCGCGGACGGCGTTTCGAGCAGCCGGATTTCCCCGGTCTCCTTCCAGAACTTGCCGACGAAGTTGCCGTTTTGCGCGGTGAACCAGATGTCACCTTGGCTGTCGAAGATGAGCGTATGTGGATCCCGCGCGCGCTCGTCGGGCATCATGAACTTCTCTACTTCACCCGTCATCGGGTTCATCTTGCCGATGTGACTCGCTCGGTTGCCAGCGTAGTAAATCGTGCCGTCGGGGTCGACGATCAGGTTGTGCGGGTGCACGCCCTCGTCCATGTCGAACTTGGTGAAGTCACCCGAATTCGGGTCGAGTACCGAGACGTAGTTCCCCGCCTGCCCCACGAACCACACGCGGCCGTCTGGCGCAACCATGGGGTCTCGGGGGCGCGAGTCCGCGTACGGGACGGCCCACTCCTGTAGTGCGGGATCGGTATCGGTCTGCGCTGCGGCGGGCGGTGCCGGCAGCAGACACGTCGCGGTAGCCGCGAGCGCGAGTGTGGTTATCCGCATGAGTGACCTCCGTCGTCCACGGATCAACTGCATCTACTTGAGGCACAGTGGGTCGCGAACTCTGGTCACACAACCGTAGGTTTGCGGCTCGCACTGGAGCGGAGGTCATCTTGCTGGAACACCGAAGCTACACGCGGCGCGAGTTCCTCGGTCACACCGCGTCGTGTTCGGCCCACATGGGTATCATGGCTGCCTCGTCGCCACTTCGGGCGCGCACGCTGTGGGGCCGCCAAGAGCGCTTCCCGGTAGTGGCCGCCGAGCCGTGGGGACGGCTGGAGCAGATCAGTGAAGGCATCTGGGGTTTGGTCTCCAATCCGCTCGAGGATCGCACGACCCTATGCAACGGCGGGATCGTCGCGGGACGAGCGGGCGTCGTCGTCATCGACAGCTCGGCCTCCGACGACGGCGCTCGCTGGATGGCCCGCCAGGCCACACGTCTCGCTGGCCGATCCCCGACGCACGTCGTACTCACACACCATCACGGGGACCACACGGGAGGGTTGCGTGGTGCCGCGGAGAGCGCCGACGTCGTCGTCTTGGCCACCGGGCTCACTCGTGACACGGTCCTCGAGCGGAGCAGGAACGCGCCTACCGATGTGCTCGCGGGCGTGGAGTTGCTCGATGCACGAGCGCCCACCGAGATCGACCTGGGTGACCGCTCGCTGCTGGTTGTGCCGCGCAGGGGGCATACGGGCTCCGACCTGAGCATCGAGGTCTCCGATCCATCCGTGGTCTTTTGTGGCGATTTGGTTTGGAACGGGATGTTTCCGAACTATGTGGACGCGGTGCCGGACCAGCTCAGCAGGAATGTTCGGGTCCTGCGGCGCGGGGAGCCCACGACCTACGTGCCCGGTCACGGTCCGTTGGCGGATGATGCCGCCGTGGGGGCGTACATCGACTTGCTCGACGACGTGGAAGCGGCGGCCCGACGCGCGATCGAGCGGGGGATGAGTGCGGAACAGGCTGGGGAGGAGTATCGGCTTCCGAGTGGAATGGAGGATTGGGTGCTTTTCAATCCGGGGTACTTTGGGCGGGCGATCGGGGCTTGGATGGGGGTGCTTTGAGCGTTTCTTGGGCTGGGTGGTGGGGGCGAGCGCCGCACGCCCCCGCACTTGCAGGTTCGTGGGCACGTGCGGAAAGTCACGGGGACGTCCGCACACCGGGCCGAAGAAGCTGTTGGGGGCAAACTGCGGAGGGAAGGAGGTAGGTAGGTGAGTATGTACGATGTGGGTATGGGGCGGCGGTCGGCGAATCATGTGCCGTTGTCGCCGTTGTCGTTTTTGCAGCGGACGGCGGCTGTGTATCCGGATCGGTGTGCGGTGCGGTATGGAGAACGGGAGTGGAGTTGGGCTGAGACGTATGGGCGGTGTCGGGCGCTGGCGGATGCGCTGCGGGGGCGGGGGGTGGAGAAGAACGACACGGTAGCGGTGTTGTGTCCGAATACGCCGGCGGCGGTGGAGGTCTCGTTCGGGGTGCCGATGGCTGGCGCGGTCCTGAACATGATCAACACCCGACTCGACGCCGAGATCGTCGCGTTCATTCTGGACCACGCCGAGGCGCGCTTCTTCATCGTCGACCAAAGCTTCGCAGAGGTCGCCACCGAGGCGCTCGAAATCGCCGAGGTGTCGCCCACCGTCGTGTTCATAGAGGACGATGCGCTCGAGGCGGTCGAGAGCTTCGGCGAGATCACGTATGAGGAATTGGTCGCGGAAGGCGATGCCGGAGCCGATTGGTATCGCGCCGAGGACGAGTGGGACGCGATTTCGCTGAACTACACGTCGGGCACGACGGGGAACCCCAAGGGGGTCGTCTACCACCACCGTGGCGCCTACCTGAACGCGATCAGCAACGCGGTCGATTGGTCGCTGCCTCAGGGGCCTGTCTATTTGTGGACGCTGCCGCTGTTTCACTGCAACGGCTGGTGCTTTCCCTGGACGATCGCGGCGGTGGCCGGGACCAACGTGTGCCTGCGAGGGGTGGACGCCGGCGCGATCCTCGACCTGATCGAGCGCGAGGGGGTCACGCACATGTGTGGGGCGCCGATCGTCATCAACATGGTCACTACCGAAGCCGAGAAGCGGGGGGTGACGCTGCCGCACGGAGTCCGCATCATGACCGCGGGCGCGGCGCCGCCTTCCGCGGTGCTCGCTCGAGCCGGCCGCATCGGATTCGACGTCGCCCACGCATACGGGCTCACCGAGTGCTACGGGCCCAACACGATCTGCGCGTGGCACCCCGAGTGGAATGACCTCCCGCTCGAGGAACAGGCACGCCTGAAAGCCAGGCAGGGCGTCGCATATACGCTGCAGGAGGAGTTGACGGTTCGGAACGACAGGCTCGAGCCGGTGCCGGCCGACGGGGAGACGATCGGCGAGATCATGATGCGCGGGAACGTGCTCATGAAGGGATACCTGAAGAACCCGGATACCACGGAGTTGGCCTTCGGGGGTGGCTACTTCCATACCGGCGATCTCGCCGTGATGCACCCGGACGGCTACATCGAGATCAAGGACCGGTCGAAGGACATCATCATCTCCGGCGGCGAGAACATCTCATCCATCGAGGTAGAAAGCGTGCTGTACCGTCATCCGGCGGTTTCAGCTGCCGCGGTCGTTGCGCGGCCCGATGATCACTGGGGCGAAACCCCCTGTGCGTTCCTCGAGCTACGCGAAGGCGCACAGGCCACGGAGCAGGACGTCATCGACTTCTGCCGGGACAATATGGCGCACTTCAAGGCGCCGAAGACCGTGGTGTTCGGTGAGCGACCCAAGACGTCGACCGGAAAGATCCAGAAGTTCGTGCTGCGCGAGAGGGCGCGAACGCTTGCTCCCTAGGGGCCCGTCCTCAACCTAGCTCGACGAAGGCCACGACGTTCGCCTCGGTGTCCCAAACCGCGACGCTCGGGTGGCCTTTCCAACCGAGTACCTCGCCCGGGTTCACCCAGAGTGGTTCGCCAAAGCGTTGCTCGTGCCGGTCGTGCGTGTGACCGCTGAACACGGCCGAGTAGTCGCCGGTGCGCGCGAGCGCCTGCGCGTAGAACGGGTAGTGCGTCAACGCGACCGAGCGCCCGCCGAGTTCGAGCTCCGCCCACTCTTCGTACGCGCGACTCCTTGATGGCTTGGATGAGGCGGAGCCCGTTCAAGCCCGGCATGGCCAGGTCGGTAACGATGATTTCGAAGTCGGCTGACTTCGTCGTCATCGACTCCCAGGATCTTGGCCATACCCTCAGTCTCGACGGCCCGACCTCGGTCCTTGATGCGTCTTCCGTTCGCTCGCGTGCCTAGCTTCCAGGCCGTGCCGTATCAGCCGCCGTCGCCCTTCAGGATGGCGTCGATTCTGGTGATGACATCCATCAGATGCGCTTCCGTCAGACGGTGCTGGATCCGACTCTCGGCCCGCTCCACCTGCGTCCGCAGCTCTGACAATTGTGCGCGCACGAGGGGGCGAATGTCGGAGTTGCTGACGTCCGTTCCAGAGGGCTCGTCGCTCATGAGGTACTCGAGCCGTTCCAGGTAGGCTCGCTGGAGCGCGCGTCGGTACCCATCGATGGCCGGTGTCGCGCTCAGGTTGCCCCACACATCGTCGCGCACGTCGTCGAGGAACTCCGCCAGCGGATAGGCACCTTCGGGCTGAGTCGTTTCGAGCTCCGAGAGTGAGGCCAGCCGCCGGGGGTCGATGAGGCGGTTGAGCATCTGGGTCTGTCGGCGTGACAGCCGAGCGAAACCGCCACTGTTCGGCCCCACGAGCTCCAAGATCCCTGGTTCGTTGAGCCAGACCGGCGCCGTGAAGACCTCGCGCGCGAGCCAGTCCATCGCGCGTTTCTGATGATCGCGTTCGACGCCGTCGTACACGGCTCCGCTTTCGTCGGATGTCTTGAGGTCGACGTTTACCCCGCCCACCAAAGTGAGGACGTGGCCGACGTACCGATTCCACTGACTCAACGCCTCGCCGTAGATCTCGGCGAGATCGCTGTAGTCCTCTCCCGGCTTCGTCGTCCACGCGACCAGGTTCGGAACGATCCGCCTCAGGTTCGCCATGCCGAACTCGCTGGCCCGCACGGGGTCGTCCCCCATGTCCTCGGTCTGCGCGTGCGGGTCGCTCACGCCGAGACCGCCCTGCGGCAGGTACTTGTACATGCGGTCATGGGCGCGCTCGACGATCCACTGGTCGAGGACGTCACGCTCGTCCTCGGGCGTTGCCGCCTGCGGAAGGAGGCGGTATCCCCAATTCACGGAATGGTGATCGTACACGCCGATGCGACGCAGGAAGTCCTCTGGTCGTAGTCCATCCCCGGGCTGAGCGATGTAGTTCTGTCGCGCGTAGTCCATGATGGTCGGAGCAACGCCCATCCGGCTGGCGAAGCTCTGTGAGCGCAGGGAGTCGACCGGATAGGAGGAGCTCGCGACCATGTTGTGCGGCAGCCCGATCGCGTGGCCGATCTCGTGCGTGATCACTTGTTCCATCGCCTCCTCCATGAGGCGATCGGTGAGCGGAAGTTGCCGCGCGTCCGGGTTGGCGGCGCCCGTCTGGACCATCATCCAATTTCGGTACGAACGCATGTGGTTGTGGTACCAGACGATGTCCGACTCGATGATCTCACCGGTGCGGGGGTCCGAGGTGCTGGGGCCCTGAGCGTTCCGGGTCATGCTCGCCGACCAGCGCACGACCGAGTAGCGCACGTCCTCAGGGTCCCACTCCGGATCCACCTCCGGGCTGGGAGGATCGAGCGCCACGATCGCGTTGCTGAAGCCGGCGGTCTCGAAGGCGACCTGCCAGTTTTCCACGCCCCGCTTCACGGCGTCCACGTAGCGCTCGGGGGTCGCCGGGTCCACATAGTAGGTGATGGGTTTCACCGGATCGACTGTCTCGCCGCGCGCATAAGCGCCAGGATCGGACGGCTCGAGCCGCCACCGTCGAATGAAGGTCTGGGTCGCCGCCTTCTGCTCGTCGAGGCCGTAGTTGATGCGGTTGATGCTGAAGTAGCCGACGCGAGGGTCGGCGTACCGGGGCCTCATGGGCTGAGCCGGTAGCAGCACTAGAGACTGGCCCATCTCCATGGAAACGGTGTTCGCGCGCTCGTCGGACGGCGGATCACTCGCGTCGTAGGTCAGGGTGTGACGGACGTTGATGTTCATCGGATAGCTACTCATGCCGTCGATGAAGCTGCGGGCAGGATCGAGGCGCCGAACTCCGTAGTCTCTGCGCTGCCCGGGGCTGAGCCCTGAGATCGATCGGTTGTCGCCCTCGAAGAAGCCCGTGACGTCGATGACGGACGTGGTGCTGTCGGGTCCGCGCGCTTCGATGTCGAAAGAGCGCAGGATGGGCGCTAGGTAGTTTGCCTCGACCGATGCCGCGATCGCGAGCGTGTCGTCGGCCACCGCTTCTCCGGAGTACTTGCGCATGAGAATGCGGTCGTCGCGGCGCTCGAAGCGGATCATCTGGCGGTTGGAGGCGACGCCCGCGGGGGCGAAGCCGCCCATACCCGACTGCACCCCTGAGATGCGACTGATCAGCAGCATGTCGCGATCGAGCAGTGAGTCTGGGATCTCGAAGAGGTAGTCGCCGTCGACCTCGTGCACGGTAAAGACGCCTTCGTCCGAGACTGCGTCGTCGCCGATCACATCCGTGTAAGCCTCCTGCTCCGAGTCCCTGTCGCCGCGGGGCCCCGGTCTGGCGTCGTCCATGTCCACAGGCCCCGGCGTGCTCGGGCCCGAGGCGCCGCCGCAGGCCGCAGTCAGGAGGATTCCGGCCCGGAGGGCCGTCCACGTCATCGTCTTCGGCATCGTCTTCTCCGCTGCATATCCGCGTCCAGTCTCTTTCGGTCGGCTTCGGCCGCCGACGTGGTTGCACGCCGACTCCCGGGAAGCTCTTCGAGG
>JAYZBT010000114.1:0-2364 GCA_036338615.1 Gemmatimonadota bacterium | reverse complement strand
GCTGGGGATCGGATTCCTCGGAGCCCTGTACACGCTCATTGCCCTCGCCCAAGTGGTGTCTCAGACGAGCGTCACGGACTTGCTCGTTCCGGGTGCATTCGATTCCCTGACGCTGCTGCAGCTGCCCGTTCTGGACGCATTCGGCGTCTGGTCACACCCGTTGCTGTACCTGGTTCCTACCCAGGCGACGGTCGTGCTCATGAAAGGCGCCTTCACCGAGCTCGTGCTTTGGCAGTGGGTGTACGGGGTGGGCTACTCCGTGCTCGCCATCGGCGTCGCCGCGTTCGTCGCACGGCGACGGTTCGAGCGACACATCGTGGCGAAGGGGGCGATGTCATGACATGGCTCGACATCGCACGTGGACTCGTGATCACCGACGTGAAGCACATCGCGCGCGACCGGTTCGTTACGTTCGTGCTCGCCTACTCGCTGGTGGTTGCCGCCGCGGTCCGATTCGGGGTGCCACCCCTGACGACGACCCTCTCGGGGCGCTACGGCATCGACCTGGTGCCGTACTACGGCCTCGTATCGAGTTTCGTGGCGCTGACCATCGGCTCGTCCATGATCGGGCTGGTCCTGGGCTTTCTGCTTCTCGACGCGAGGGAAACGCGAGTCTTGGACGCGCTGTCGGTCACGCCGCTCACTTTCGACCGATTCGTCGTCTACCGCGTGGCCATGCCGATGGTCGTGGCCGCCGGCATCAATCCGCTGTGCGCCTGGATCGGCGGCATCGGACTGCCCGCTGTCGGCCCGATGATCGGCCTGGCCGTCGCGGGGGTGCTGTTCGCCGGGATCAGTACTCTGGCCCTGGCCACGTTCGCCGACAACAAGGTTCAGGCGTTCGCGGTCCTCAAGCTCGTCAGCGGCGTGAGCATGTTGCCCATGGCCGCGTACTTCATCGAAGGGCCCCTGCACTACCTCTTCGGCGTCTTTCCGCCCTTCTGGATCTTCAAGGCTTGGTGGGTCGCGGTCGACGGCGGCTCGACTTGGTGGGTGTACGCGCTCGTCGGTGTGCTGACGAACCTCGTTCTGCTCGGGTGGATGAAGAGTCGGTTCGAGCGGGTCGTGCACAGGGGTAACGCTTCGGTGGTGCGGGCTACTCCGTCGCCCGCTCCAGCGTCCTCGTGAGGCACGTCGGACCGCCACAACCCTTCGAGCTGATTTCCGAGCCCGAGTAGGTGTGCACCTCCACCCCCACCGCTTCCATGCGGCGGCGAGTCTCGGGGTGGCCGTTGAGTGCTACCGCGACCCGGGGTGCCACTGCGAGCACGTTGCACCCCATCTCGAATTCCTGCTCGGGAACTTCGACGAGTTGATAGCCATGGGAGAGCAGGCTCTGGCGAAAGGCCACGGGGAGCAACGGCGAGTATACGAGCAGCACATCTTCTGCGAGCGGGCTCAGCATGGACATCAGGTGAAAGACATCGCCCGCGCCCTTCCAATGTGGGAGCGGAACCTCCACCACCCTGACCTCCTCTCCGAGCAGGGTCGCCATCTGGTCGATCCCTTCGTCGTTGGTCCGGTAGCCCCGCCCGACCGCGAGCGTTTCCGGACTGAGCCATGCGACGTCTCCGCCCTCGAGCGTGCCGGGCTCCGTGATGGCCCCGAGCACGTGCAGACCCAGCTCGGGATACTCTCGCCCCGCTGCGTCCGGCTCGTCGGACCGGCTGCCTTTCCCCATCGAGGCCAGGATCACGCCGGCGTCGCTGACCAGCGACGCGTCGCGCGTGTAGAGTGAGTCCATGCCGGTGTCCTCGCCCGGCATCCAATCGACGACCGCGCCGAGGCCTTCGAGCAGTGCGCCCAGGGCGTCGGATTCACGGCATGCAGCGTCGAAGTCCGGAGGACCGAGGTAGTTCAGGGCCGTCCATTGCTCGTCGATTCTCTGCTGACTGACGAAAGCATCACGCGCGTGCTTCATGAGAACGCGTTTGAGCGGGGCCACTTCGGACTGATACATCAGCGCAACACCATCAGCGGGGCTCCGGGGCAGCACGCGCGCGCGTACTCCATAGATAAAACGGGACGCCTAATGCGAAGAGTAGCACCCCCATCCCGATCTCACGCATACCGGCTCCCGCGACCGCGAAGACCGAATACGCGGCGGCTAGCGCCGAAACCACGACCGCCAGGCGCGCGCCCTGCCCACCCCAGCGCTCCGGGTCCCGAGCGATCAGGACGATCTGGGCCACCGGCGTGAGAATGTAGGAGAGCAGCACGGTCACAGTTGCGAGCACAAGGGCGAAGGTGAACAGTCCGACCAGCCCCCGTGTGTAGTTGGCCAGGACCAGGGCCGTGCAGAGGGAGGAGGAGAGGAGTAGCGTGAAGGCCGGGGTCCCACGCGCGTTCAGCCGACTGAAGCTC
>JAYZBT010000113.1:0-3547 GCA_036338615.1 Gemmatimonadota bacterium | reverse complement strand
TGTTTTACGTCCCAAATGAGACATTCAGTCCAGGACAATGAGAAGAACATGACCGTGCGCATCGCCTTGCAACCCCCGCGCTCCTCGCGGACACAGAGTCTTTCCTCGGACTCTAGGAGCGCGTGTGTACCCAAGGTGGAGCTGGGAGGCTCTCCGGCTTCCTGGTGTGGTGCTGCGCCTGTCACGAGGCTTGCGGGAGAGTGAGCATGTGGACCCGTGTCTTGAGCTACCCGTTTGCAGTCGTTCTTGTCCGCGCGATTTTCTGTGTGACCGTGCCGGCACAACGACTTCCAGACGCTCTCCGCTCCTCGGGAATCCCTGCCCGTCGCAACGAGCAGATAGGAAATTCAAAGCCCCTTTATGCGTCCGGTAAGAGACATGATTTCAAGTAGAGGCAGGAAGGGAGTTGGATGGGGGCCCGTAAGCGAGGTTAGAGAAATGCAACGACCGCTCCTCGTAGCCCTGTTGCTCGGCACCGTTGCCGTCACGGCAAGCGCGCAGGGTACCGGTCCATACCTCAACTTCGAGGCTCCCACCCAGGACAGCTTGGCTATCGCGACGGTGGGGAACGACGACTATCTCCTGGTGGCTAACGCCCCCGACAACGCCGTCGAGATCTACGACGTCGCGACGCTCCAATTTCAGGGCCGCATCCCCACGGACCTCGAGCCGGTCAGCGTCGTCGTGCGCCCATCGCTGGATGCACAGGGGCGGACTGTCGGGTACACGGTGAATCACATCGGCGATTCGATCACGAAGTTCACGCTGGGTGCCACGGGTAACCCTGCGCAGCCGATCATCGGCACCTTCGATCGCACGATTGCATGTGCCGACGCCCCCGTTGGGATCGCGGTCCAGCCGGAGGTGGCGGGAGTGCCGTTCACTCTCCCGGCGAGTCCATCCCACGAGGCGCTATTCGTCACCCACGCGGACCAGGGTTTCTGGAGCGTGCACGACTCGGACACGCTGGCGCCGCTCCTACCGGCGTGGGACCGGCTCGAGCTCAACAGCGCTGCCGGTGACCGCGCTCTCAAGCGTCCGACCGACATCGCGTTCATGCCGACCACGGCGGGCGTGCTGCCGCGACTGTTCGTTCTGAACGAGCGCGGCGGGCAGGCCATCGCCGACGCGGCGGCGTTGGCCGACTACGACTTCGACCTATGGTCCAGCTTCGATACCGGTTGGTCGGCGGCGACCGAGAGAGCGAAGGGTCCAGAGCTCGGCGGGCTCGGCACCCACAACTTCGACATGACCTTCACCGAGGACGCGTCGCCCGAGCTCTATGTCGTGGGACAGTTCGCAAGGAACCTCGACCTCAACCACTACCTCGCGAGCGATGGCGAGAGGCAGTTTCGCTCCATGGAGGTGAACGACACGGGATTCGTCCGTAGCGAGCTGTATCGCGTCACCTCCATCGGCATGACGGGGACGGTCGTCGAGACCCTCGATCTCAACCGCGATCGGGCGAGCGGCACGCTGCCGATCACCCAACCCATGGCCGTCGCGTGGCATGACACGCCGACCGGGGAGCGGCGCATCTTCGTGGCGGGGTTCAACAGCGACACCGTCGGTGTCGTCGTGCCCGATCCGGTGAACTTTGCGCAGGGCTCGATCATCGTCTCCATCGACATCAACCCGGGCGGCCTCTCGCCGACGAACCTGTCGAGCGACATGCACGGTCCGAGAGCGTTGATCACCCACGACGATCGCGTCTATGTCTACAATCGACTCACGAGCTCCGTCACCGTGCTCGACGCCGACTTTGTGATCGGCGCTCCTTCGTCACCGCTCGTCACCACGATCTCACTCGCCAACGACCCGGAGAGTGCAGTGATGAAGGCGGGGCGCAAGTACCTCTTCTCCTCGAGGCTCTCGGCGGGCGGAACTTCTTCGTGTGCGTCGTGCCACATCAGCGCCCACCACGACAACCTCGCGTGGAACCTCTCCGGCGGGATGGGGACTCAGTCGGTGCTTCCCGGTGCGATCGTTCCCGAGAATCCGCCGTTCCTACAGGTTGAGCACAAGGGGCCGCTCGCGACGCAGTCCTTGAAGGGACTCGTGAATTACGAGGTCATCGGCGAGGGCATCCAGGACCTGATGTTCTCGAATCGGCCGTACCACTGGCGTGGTGACAAGGGTGCGTTCATCGACTTCAATGCTGCCTACGTCAACCTGATGGGTATCGACGTTCTGCAGCAGCCGTACACGTTCGTCGATCCCTCGGACGGCTCTTTGAACCGGGGCATCCCAGTGAGCGCGATGGAGGACTTCAAGGCCTACATCCATACAGTGCACTACCCCCCGAATACCGAGCAGCCCGTCGATCGGCGATTCTCGGGAGAGTTCGGTGACGGCACCCAGACGACGGCGGTTGCCGCGAATGATCCGAAGTCGGGGAGTGGTGCGCAGCGCGGTCTCAAGCTCTTTCACGTCACGCTGAATGCGGAGGCCGAGAACTGCGTCCAGTGTCATGCGCTTCCGATCGGCAGCGACAACGTCGAAACCCAGGCCACCCCCGATCCCGGAATTCCGCCAAATCAAGCCCTCGAGACGGGGGCGTTGCGCAACATCGAGGACAAGGCTCGGATGCGGCAGCGTCGGACTCGGACTGACGATCCCCGGCAGCCTCCCTTCGACTTCCCCGGCAAGCCCATTGGAAACTTCGGGCTCGTGCACGACGGTCTGGCGCGGGGCTCCGACACCATCCGGTCCCAGTCGGTGCTCGGTTTCATCACCGTGTTCCTCAGCGGCTCGTCGATAGGCACGGAGGAAGCCGTCGCGCTGGCCGAGTTTCTGCGTGAATTCGACACCGGCACGGCGCCCGCCGTCGGTCAGGGAGGCACGATCGAGAGTGCGATCTGGACCGCCGCCACGTCGCAGCAGCAGCAGAGCGTTCGCGACTCGGTCGCGCTCTTCGAAACCCAGGTTCGGGAAGGGAACGTCGGCCTCGCGGTCCACGCGATGCTCGGCGGACAGCTCCGTGGCTTCTGGTTCGACGTCAGCGCGACTCCGCCGGTCTACCGAGAGGTGCCCTGGGCCGGCTCGCCGACGTCGGGGACGATGCGAGGCCCGGATCTGCTCCGGGCCCTCGACACGGCGGGTCAGCACGTCACGTGGTACTGCACGCCGCTCGGTTCTGCGCGCCGCATGGCCAGCCTCGACGGCGGTCTGCCGCCCGCGCTGGCCACGGGACCGGCGCCGTCCAACCTCCAGCTGGAGACCATGCGTCCGAATACCGCACTCGAAAACGTCCTTATGATGGACCGTGCTTTCGAGGACCTGGGTGAACAGCGGGCAACGACCGTTCGCCTGCTCCAGCGTGCTCTCTGGCAGTTCGCCGATGACCCGCTCGGCTACGACGTGGGACTCGACGGCCTCCGTCACGAGGCGCCGCGTCGCTTCCGGGTCTCCGGGGATGATATCCCGGCCGAGGGAGCCTTTCTCGTGATCACGTTCCCCGGCATCGACCCCGCGAATCCCACGGTGCCGTCGACGAATCCGAACGCCCTTTTCGCGTCGTCTGTCGCGATGCCGATCTTCGCGACCC
>JAYZBT010000112.1:0-9131 GCA_036338615.1 Gemmatimonadota bacterium | reverse complement strand
CGTCGGACGTGATGGCGAAGCGGACGCCCGCGCCGGCCAGTTGGCCAGGGCTCGTGGGCGCCAGATACCAATCGCGCAGGTCGGCCAAACTCACGTTCAGCGCCGACTCTGGGTCGTCGACATCAGGGGCGTCCGGGAAGCTCAGAGGTATGCTGAGAGGGTTGGTGCGACCGCGCAGCACATCGAGAATGCGGTATTCCTCACCGCTCCCCCGGAACCAGGCGTCCACGCTGTACTCCCCGGCGAGCTTGTAGGCCCGCAAGTACTCCTCCTCGCTGCCGGTCTCGAAGAGGATCGGCTGATTGCCTTGCACCGCGTTCTCGAGCGCCGCCAACGCTTCGCTCGTCTCGGGCGGCAGGAATGCGCGGCCGCTGTCCTCGTAGGCGCCCCACGCCCTCATGTACCAGGCGGCATCCATGAAGGTTTGCTTCATGAGGGCGATGGTCCCCATGGACGAGTTGGGGTAGGCCCCACCCAACTGGAAGGAGCGCTGGAAGCCCACGGCCTGGGCCAGGTCGGGGCGGAGCACCCGGTCCCGCACCCCGGCGTCGCCCAGGTTCACGACCGAAGCCGTGCCTCGGAAAATGCCCTGCTTGGGCACGACCAGCGCCGTTCCAAATCCTTGGGAACGGAGCGCGGCCCGGCGATCGGGGTCGTCCTGGAGGTTTCTCGTGGTGCTGAACCAGGCCCGAACCTGTGGGTTCCAATGGGTGGGCCCCACGTCCCCGCCTTCGGGGACTGCGTCCAGCCCCAGGTCCGCATGGGCATCGATGAACCCTGGATAGACCGTGTGGCCGGCCAGATCCCAGACGCGCGCGCCAGCAGGGGGCTGCATGTTGCGACCCACCTCTTGGATGAGTCCGTTCCGGATTACGATCGTGGCGTTGTCCAGGACCTGCCCCGGAGACGTCACAACCCTTGCGCCTACTAGCGCGTGGAAGCCGCTGCCGTTGTCCCGGATGCCCGTCACGGGCTGGGTACGGGTCGCCTGTTGGGCCGCTACTCCGCCGGTGAGCAGGAGGGTTAGCCCCAGGAAAGAGACGATAGCTCTCACGGTGTCCCCCGCAGGGATATAAGGTGAACCATTGCGCGTTTCCCGCGGGCAGGAACCTGCGGGGAACGGAAAATACGAAAAGTAACCTTGAGGGCTAAGCTCCCGGCGGCGTCCGGTCAAATGGACTGTGCGCGGGCATGGGCGGTGGACATTAGGCGGTCCAGGTCAGACCTTGCCAGCAGCCTGGTAGCAGGCGGCCATCCACCCCCGACAACGAGTAGGCGATGCGTGCTTGCTTCAACAATCCTCGGCCGCCTCTTTGCGAGGCCGCGCTGATTTTGATGTTGTGCCTCGCACATCCGGGTGTCGCGCAGGAGCAGGACAGGACCACCGAAGAAGACGTCGACCACGCCGGGATCATTCGCTCCTGGACCGACGTGAATCGTGAGCGCGGCCGACGGATCTACGACGCCCATTGCGTCAGCTGTCACGGATACGAGGGCGCGGCCAGGTTGCCGGATGCCCGGGCCTTCAACCGCGACGAACTGCGCGCCGGAGGCGACCCGTACACGATGTGGCTGACGCTGACCGAAGGCTTCGGTCAGATGGTGCCGCAGGTGCAGTACACCCCTGAAGAGCGCTACGACGTCGTCCACTTCATTCGCGAAGTCTTCATCAGGGGTCCCAATCGAGATCAATACTTCGAGATCAGCGACGAATACTTGGAGGCGCTGCCCGAAGGGACGCCTCGCGAAGATCTCGTGCCCCCCGACGGTCATCCACGCGACTACGGCCCGGTGCTTACCTCCCAGTTCCGGCGCGAGGTGAACCGAGCGATGACCTTCGATCTCGGCGAGGACGTGTTCGCCTCCTATGACCTGCACCGTATGAGGCAGCATCACGTCTGGGACGGTTTCCTCAACCTGTCCCAGACCCAGCACATGCGGTACCGCGGCGAACGTCAGCCTTTCCCCGACGGCGAGCCTTTGGCGGGTCTGCAGACCTACCACTGGGCGTACGGGGCAGACTTCGACGCGGCTCCGGAGAACTCGCTCATGCAGGGGCTCGAGAACAGCAAGTCGATGGGGCCGACGGATTCCGACCTGATGCTCTACAACGGGCACTCTCTAGACGGCCGCACGGCCACACTTTCCTTTTCGGTGCTGGGCCGCGAGGTGCTGGAGCGTCCGCGCGTGCATCGACTCGATGACTTTGTCGTGCTCGAGAACGTCATCCGCGTCGCTCCGGGCGAAACCGCGCTCCAGCTCACCGCCGGGGCGTTCGCCGGCGATCCCGGTACCGAGGGCGTGCTCGGGCTCGGCGGGGAACCGTCGTCGGCCCTCGACGATACCGGGTCGGCGCACGGCGCTATCGCTTTTGCTGCTGATGGCTCCGCACCAGGGGGTGCGTCCGGGATCGGCGACTTCATTGCTGCCGTGGTGGCGGGTGATACCGAGCAGCTACGGTGGGAAGTGACCGCGCAGCATCGTCTCGGCCTGCACATCCCGGCGAGTAGCACGCCGTTGGTCATCAGAGTGCTGCGCTTCGCCGGTAGTGGCGCTGAGGCTTGGGCGCGCTTTCGCGACTACGCTGACTTGGTCGTCCAGAACGGTCTCATGACCGCTCCCGATCTGTCGGCGCTAGAGTCGGGTGGGGCGCCGCGCTGGACGACGGTCATCGAGACCGCCGGAGTGCTCGACGTCAAGAAGGCTCGCTACGACCCGATCAGCTACCGCAGCAACGAAGGCGTGAGCCCGACCAGGATCAAGGATCGGCCGCGGGTGTCTTTGCCGACGGCTCCCGCCTACGTCGTCGACGACCTGACGCTTCCGGATGACAACCCGTGGAACGCCTGGATGAGGATGGCGGCGCTCGACTTCTTCGACGATGGCCGCATCGTCGTTACCACTCTGGGTGGCGACGTGTGGGTCGTTTCGGGCGTGGACGAAACTCTCGAGCGGCTGCGCTGGAGCCGATTCGCGACCGGTTTGTTCGAGCCGCTCGGTGTGCGCGTCATCGACGATCTCATCTACGTGACTACGCGGGACGGCATTCTCCGCCTCCACGATCTCAATGACGATGGTGAAGCCGACTACTACGAAGACTTCTACACCGACACCGACGTATCCAACGGATTTCACGCCTACAACTTCGATCTGCAGACGGATTCGGAGGGCAATATCTACTTCACTAAGCCGGGTCGCTACACCGATTACTCGCAGCCCGGCGCGTTGCTGAAAATCTCTCCGGACGGTCAGGACGTCGACGTTCTCGCGCGCGGTTTTCGTGTCCCCAATGGAATGGGCGTGGACCCCGAGGGTGATCACATCTATGTAAGCGGCCAGGAGGGGCAGTGGGTTCCGGCGTCGAAGATCACCATCGTGCCCATTGGTGAGGACCGTCAGCCATGGCTCGGCGTGTCGCAGACCCGGGATAAACCCTTCGACACCTTCGTCCAGCCCTTCATCTGGATGCCGCGCGAGCTCGACAGCTCGACCGGGGGTGAGCTCGTCGTTCGCGATGAGCGCTTCGGGCCCCTGAACGGCAAGCTCATGCACGTGAGCTTCGGCAAGGGGTGGATCTACTACCACATGCAGGAAGTGGTGGAAGGCGTGAACCAGGGCTCGGTGGTCGCGCTGCCTTTCCAGTTCGATACAGGCGTGCAAAGGCTGCGGGTGAACCCGGCCGACGGGCAGGTCTATCTCGTCGGCCTCACCGGCTGGGACGCGGAAGCGACGGAGCGTGACGGCAGCCTCAACCGCGTTCGCTACACCGGCGCGCCCGCCCATCTGCTCACCGAAACTCACATCCGCGGTAACGGGATCGAGTTGGTGTTCAGCTTCGAGGTCGACGCCGAGAGCGCCGCGACCATCGCCAACTACTCGGTGGAGCGCTGGAATTATCGTTGGACGGCCGACTACGGGTCGGACCACTGGTCGCTCGACGATCCCGGCGCCACCGGCCACGATTCGGTGCCAGTGCGCGGCGCGGTGATCGGCGAAGACGGCCGCTCGGTGCTCTTGATGATCGACGACCTGCGGCCGGTAGATCAGATGATGGTTCGCATGGACTTGGTGGCGAGCGACGGGACGCCCTACAAAGAAGTCACGTACCTGACGGTCCACCGCGTGCCCGGATCGTAAGAAATCTCTCAACGCTGAGTTAGCGGAAGGTCTCGACCCGAATGGAAAACAGACGGCGGTTGTTTGCGGCCAGCTTCACGACCCTTGTCGTTGCGGGTGTCGGCTTTGCGATCCGCGGCGCGATTCTCGCCGATTGGGCGACCCAGTTCGGCTTCACCAAGACCGAACTGGGAACCATTACCGGTGGCGGGCTGGTGGGCTTCGGCATCGTCATCCTGGCGGCGAGCGCGATCGCCGATCGAGTCGGATACGGAAAGCTGCTCTGGGTGGCGTTCATTCTCCACGCCGTGTCCGCTGTGGTGACGATTGCGGCCACGACGGTCTATGGCGACGGCAACGGCGGTAACACCTCGGCCTACTGGGTCCTCTACGTCGGGACCTTCATGTTCGCCATCGCAAACGGTGTGTGCGAGGCCGTCATCAATCCGTTGGCCGCGACGCTGTATCCGAAGAACCGGACGCACTATATGAACGTGCTGCACGCCGGTTGGCCGGCGGGACTCATCATCGGCGGCGTGATCGCCTATGGCTTCGCCAGCGCAGACGCCCGTATCACTCACGTACGTTGGGAGGTCCTGGTCGGTCTCTTCCTAGTGCCCACCGCGCTCTACGGCTTCTTGATCTATCGGACGCGCTTTCCCGTATCCGAGGCACGGGCCGCGGGCATGTCGTTCGCGGGGATGCTGCGGGAGTTCGCCGCCCCCGTCTTGCTCTTGTTGTTGGTGCTGCACGCCATGGTCGGCTATGTCGAGCTCGGTACCGATAGCTGGATCGTCAACATCATGCAGAACGTCATCGAGGGCCAAGCCTTCCTGTTGTTCATCTACACCTCCGCCTTGATGTTCGTGCTGCGCTTTTTCGCCGGCCCGATCGTCCATCGCATCAACCCACTGGGTTTGCTGTTCGTCAGCTCGCTGCTCGCTTGTGCCGGCCTGGTGATGCTGGGCTCGTCGAGCACGGGCTTCGCGATCCTCGCCGCGGCGACCGTCTACGGCCTGGGCAAGACGTTCCTCTGGCCCACGATGCTCGGCGTCGTCTCCGAGCGGTATCCGCGCGGCGGAGCCTTGACCCTGGGAGCTGTCGGGGCGGCAGGGATGCTGTCGGCGGGACTTCTCGGGGGACCCGGGATCGGCTACAAGCAGGACTACTTCGCGTCGCAGTACCTCGAAGAACGGCACGCATCAGTCTACGAGGAGTTCCGCGCGCAGACCGAGCACGGCTTCCTGATGTTCCCGAAGATCGCTGGGTTGGACGGGGCCGAGGTCGGCGCCATCCTGGAGGCGCCACCGGCCGAGTTGACCGCGGTCGAGAACGAATACCGGGGGGCGCTGGTGCGCGCTTCGATCCACGGAGGGCAAGCGGCGTTGAGGTGGACGGCGCTGGTGCCGCTGATGCTGGCGATCGGTTACCTGGCGCTGCTGCTCTATTTCCGGGCGAGAGGCGGATACGAGGCAGTGCACCTGGAACAGGAATCTGGCCCCTCCGGCTAGGATTCGGGCACTAGAGCGGGCCCTCTGTTGTTTTTGCTCGGTCGGCCAGACATTGCGTCGCCGACCCCACAAGAACTGAAGGAGACCTCGTGTACCTGGCTATGCACACCTGGATGCGCGCCGAGCCCATCGAGGCGGCCATTCGCCGTATTGGCCCGCTGGGCTACAAGGCCCTGGAAATCAGCGGTGAGCCTGAGCGGCACGACGTCGACCAAGTGCGCCGACTGCTCAGCGAGCACGGCATCCGTTGCTTCGGGGCGGTCACCCTCATGCAAGGCGAGCGGAATCTCCTCGCTGCGGACGAGGGCGCGCGCGCGCGGTCGATCGCCTACGTGAACGACTGCATCACGATGGTCAAGGAGCTCGGAGGCGAGGAGATCTCGATCGTCCCCGGCACGGTGGGCAAGATCACGCCCGACTCGAATCCGGAGAAGGAATGGCAATGGGCCGTCGACTCCCTCAAGGAGATCTACGAGCACGGCATGGCTTCCGGGGTGCGCCTCGGCATCGAGCCGATCAACCGTTTCGAGACCTATTTCATCAACCGCGGCGACCAGGCGATTGCGCTCGCTGAAGCGGTCGGCCCGGAGTGCGGCGTCTGTCTCGATATCTTCCACATGAACATCGAGGAAACGGATGTTCTTGCGGCCATCCGCAGGGCAGGGGATCGGCTGGTCGATTTCCATGTGGCGGATAACAATCGCATGGCTCCTGGAATGGGAACGCTCGACTGGCCGGCCATCGTCGAGACGCTGGACGAGATCGGCTACGACGGTCCACTCTCCGTCGAGTTCTGCGCCCCCATCGATCGCACGCCGGCCAACCCGCATCCCGACGCGCTCGAACGAGATCCGATCGATATCAGCCCCGAGCAGAAGAAGTTTCTCGAGGAGCACGGCTCTGCCTCGATCAGTGAGGCCTTCTACTCCTTCCTCGTCGAGACCTCTGCCCAGACGCTGCTGCCGCTGATATGACGCTGACCATCAGCGAGGTCGAGGCGCGGTGGATTCGCTGTCCGATTCCGGAGGAGCGACAGCACGTTTCCGACTTCGGTCGCATCGAGACCTTCGACATGGCCCTGGTGCGGATCCGCAGCGAGGACGGTCTCGAGGGGTTCGGCGAGGCAAAAGGCGCCGTTGGCAGCGCCGGTGAGTGCGCTTCGCTGGTGACCTGCGTGGAGCGCGAACTCGGACCACGGCTGGTCGGATGCGATGGTCGTCAGATCACCCGAGCGTGGGAGACGCTCTACAACGGAAGCCGAGACCACTATGCGCGCGCCCGTGGTCGCGGATTCCCCGCCCTCGGCCGGCGGGGGATCACAGTTGCCGCCATGGGGGCGATCGACATCGCGCTCCACGATCTCGTCGGCAAGGCGCTCGGTGTACCCGTGGTCCAGCTGCTCGGCGGGTCGTGTCGAGATCACATGCCGGCATACGCGAGCGGCGGCTGGGCCGACGCCGAGGGCATCGGCGCGCAACTCGAAGGCTACACCAAACAGGGATTTGCGGCGGTCAAGATGCGCGTGGGCGCGATGGACAACACCGTCGACGTCAGCGTCGAGCGGGTGCGCGCGGCGCGTGCTCACCTCGGTCGCGACATCGACATCATGGTCGACAGCCACGGGACGTTCAGCGTCGCGGAAGCCAAACGGTTCGCCCGCGAAGTCGAAGACTGTGGGCTGCGGTGGTTCGAGGAGCCGGTCAATGCCGACGACCGGGCCGGGCTCGCCGAATTGCGAGCTACGACTTCGATCCCGATCGCGGCCGGAGAGAGCGAATTCACACGTTTCGATTTCCTCGAGCTCCTGCGGGCACAGGCGGTCGATGTGTTGCAGCCCGACACCGCGATCGTCGGCGGTATCACCGAGGCTCGGCGGATCGGGGAGCTTGCCAGCGCGTTTCAGCGGGAGTTGGCGCCGCACCTCTGGGGTTCGGCGTTGTCGTTCGCGGCGGGTCTGCACGTCGCGTTCGCGTGCCCCGCCGCCGCCATCCTCGAGTACTCACTCGGCGACAACCCACTCCTCCACGACCTGGTCGAGGAGGATCTGCGCCCGACGGGCGGGATCTTCGAGGCTCCCACCGCGCCCGGCCTCGGCGTGACCATGAATACCGCGTTCATCGAAGAGCACACCGTGCGCTCGTGAAGGCGCACCGAGTTCTGCCCACCGGACCGGAGTGACAGCCATGCCAAGAATGCTCCGCATCAACCACGTGACCTTGGTGGTCGACGATCTCGCGGAGGCGTGTCGTTTCTATGAGGAGGAGTTCGATCTCGAGGCGCTGCCGGCGTTCAAGTTCGACTATCCCGCCCAGTTCTATAAGATCAACGACGAGCAGCAACTCCACCTCACGGAGTGGGAGGACCAGCCGTCGTTTCGCGGCCACGTCGCCATCCAGGTTTCCGATTTCAGCGACTGTTTTCGACGCATGAAGGCTCGTGGCGCCATCGATACCGCCCCCTGGGGCAAGGTCCGGCGCCTGCCGGACGGCGTCATGCAGATGTTCATTCGAGATCCGTCCAACAACCTGGTCGAGATCGTGTGCCCGGCGAACGACCACGTCGACGAGAGCATCTTCCAAGATGATCTCGTTCAGTCGGAGCCGGGCGCCTATGTCTCGGGCCGTGGCGACGCCCGCGGCCTGCAGAGCGAGGACGCGACGCTCTACCACGACGACGAACCGAGCGACTGAGCACCTTGCGCGCGCTGCTGCTCGAGACGATCGACGAGGCTGCTCATGCAAAGCTCGAGCAGCAGTCGGCGACGACGCTCGCGCCGAGTCCGGACGCTGACCTCGACGCCAACGACCTCACCGACGTCGACGCTATCATTACACGCGGGCGCGGCCACGTGACGTCGGACCTCATCGCCCGATGTCCGAACCTGCGAGTCATCGGCCGCTGCGGCGTCGGCCTCGACCATGTCGATGTCAGCGCCGCCACCGCGGCCGGCGTAGCGGTGATCAACGCACCCGGCAGCCCCACCACCACTACCGCCGAGCACGCCATCCTGCTGATCCTCGCCCTCACGCGCCAGCTCTACCCCCAGATCGCGGCGGTCAAGAGCGACGACTGGGCGATCCGGAGTCGTGTGAATGCCGATGAATGCGCCGGCAAGACGCTGGGCGTGGTCGGTCTCGGGGCGATCGGCTGTCGCGTGGCTGAGCTGTCGGCGGCGCTGGGCATGGAGGTCATCGCCTACAATCGAACGAACCAGGATTGCCACGGGGGACGGACGTCGGTCCGTCGGCGTCCGTTCGCCGAGCTGCTTGCCGAGTCGGACATCGTCAGCCTTCATGTGGCGCTCACGCCAGAGACCCGAGGCCTAGTGGGACGCGCCGAGCTGGCGGCGATGAAACCTGGCGCTCTGTTGGTGAACGCCGCGCGCGGTGGCCTGGTCGACGTCGATGCGCTGCTCGAGGCGCTCGATTCCGGCCGGCTCGCCGGATACGCGGCCGACGGCGTCGATCCGGAACCGCCTGCGGTGGGCGACCGCCTCATCCATCA
>JAYZBT010000111.1:0-6515 GCA_036338615.1 Gemmatimonadota bacterium | reverse complement strand
CTACTCTGGGCAGCGGCTCGGTGGGGGACATCGCTTTCTCCCCCGACCGAGACCAGCACTTCCTCTACGTGGCCGACGGCATGAACGAGCGGGTCGCCATCCTCGTGCGATCGTCGCTCGAGTTCCAGACCTCCTTCGGAGTCGGGGGACGCTACCCCGGCCACTTCCGCCAACTCGGATCGGTCGCGGTCGACGCCGACGGCAACGTCTACACGGCGGAAAACGGACAGGGAAGGCGGGTCCAGAAGTTCGTCAACCTCGGGAATGGCATGATCACGGCCGAGCACCAAGGGGCGCTCTATCCAGGAGACAAGAGATGAACCGGAATCGGAATCTGATCATTGGTGGCAGCCTCGTTGTCGCCATCGCGCTCCTGGGCGTAGGGCAGGCAACGCTCGAGGGCGTGGCGCTCTCGCAGACGGTGCGAGCACCGATCTTCGAGATCGACCCATTCTGGCCGAAGCCGCTGCCGAACGGGTGGGTCTACGGGACGGTGATCGGCGTTACCGTCGACGCACAAGATCACGTCTATATCGTCCATCGAGGCGTGCAGGGCGCCGAGGCCGGAGCCGACCAGAATCCGCCTCTGGCGGAATGCTGCTCTTCCGCACCCCCGGTGCTCGAGTTCGATGCAGACGGCAACATGGTCCGAGCCTGGGGCGGCCCCTCAGAGACTGAAGAATATGTCTGGCCCGCCTCGAATCACGGCCTCGGGGTCGATCAGATGGGCAACATCTGGATCGGAGGGAACGGAGGCGGCGACTCCCACGTGCTCAAATTCAGCCAGCAAGGTGACTACCTCGGCACGTACGGTGAGCCGCGTAACGCCCCCAACAGCAGCGCCACGAACCACTTCGGACGCGTGGCGGACATCGAGTTCGACTTCGCCGCCAACGAGGCATACTTCGCGGACGGGTACGCGAACAAGCGCGTGGCGATCGTCGACATCGACTCAGGGGAGATCAAGAGAACCTGGGGAGCCTACGGCAATACTCCCGACGACAGCTACCAGTACGTAGGCGAGAGGCGGGGCGGTACCGGATGGTCCGCCGACGACTATGAGGAGCAGCAGTTCCGCACCCCGGTGCATTGTGCGGAGCCGTCGAATGACGGCCTCGTCTATGTGTGCGACCGGCCCAACAACCGCGTGCAGGTCTTCCAGACGGATGGCACGTACGTACGCGAGGCCTACTACGCGCCCGAGACGCTCGGTGACGGCGCAATCTGGGACATCGCATTCTCACCGGACCCGGAGCAGAGCTTCATCTATGTGGCCGACGGGAAGAACGCCCGCATCCGCATCATCGATCGCCAGTCGATGGAAGAGGTCTCCACCATCGGCACCGGTGGCCGCTACGCCGGCATGTTCCAGGCCGTGCACAGCATCGACACGGACTCGCAGGGCAACATCTATGCGACCGAGACCTATGAAGGCCGGCGGCTTCACAAGTTCGTCTACAAGGGCATCGGAGACGCTGCACGACACCAGGGCGCGACCTGGCCCAGCAGGAATTGATACGAACCGCTTCGTAGGCGTACTCCCCAGGAACCAGCCCGCGACGCCGAACATCCGTGGAGTCCTCGCAGATGTTCGGCGTCGCCGTGCAGACTCCGGCTACTCCACCCTGATCGTCTCCAGAGGATCGATTCGGGTTGCGCCCATGGCAGGCACCAACGTCGCCGCGAGCGCGAGCGCCATCAGGCCAAGACCGACTCCTACCAGGTGCGCGAGACTCGTCGGTTCGGCCCCGAGACGGAATGCGAAGAACGCGCTGGTCCAATGCTCCTCGATCGTCTTCACGTCGTACAGCACCATGGAGGCATCGACCGCGCGTACCGCGTCTGATGACCCGCGACGGTCGGCAAAAGCCGGGCGGCCTCGTCCACGAGGTCGTCGATCGTCATGCCCTGCCGGACCCAGATCTCCTGCAACACAGCGTGCGGTTCATTCATGACGGATAGTTCAGTTGACGCTCCAGGTTCTCGAGGGACGACTCCGCTACCGGGAGGACCTCGAGGAATTCGAGATCGCCCAGGGAGAGGTCCTCTTCTTCGGGCCGGGTCACGCGCAGGATATCCGGGCGCTCGAGGACACGGCGTTGCTGCTGACCATCACCGGGGACGCGGCGGAGAGCGGGTGATCGTCGCGTAAAGACGCTGCGTTCTGGGCGTCGGACAGCGTTGTCACCCCCGGTGAAGGCCCTCCCCTCGAGCGCATCGCACGAGTTCCGCCAACTCCTCCCAGACACCAGAATCCCACCACCTCCGCGCCGCTGCGCTCGTCGACGGCGCGACGAAAAGGCTCGTGCGGCCGAATGACGCGGCCTGTAAGCCGTACCGGACCCGCTTCGCGCCCAAGGCCTCCGACGCGGCCCTCTTCCCGTTGAAGCAGAGATAGGAGGGCGAATAGGGTTCGAGGCGCGTTCGCAGGAGCGCGCCCCAACCACCGAAGTCGATCGCCCAGTCCATCCCCGACTGGTCCTTCACGACGTCCGTCAACCCAATCCCGTAGTCGAGCAGACATCGATACTCAGAAGGCTCTAGCAGCCTCTGCGTGAGACCGATATCCCGAAGATTGGTCCAGAATCGATTCCCCGGACCGGCGTAGTATTGTCCACGCTCGGCTGAAACCGAGCTCGCCGCCGATCCGCAGATCACCAGGTCGAGGCCGGTCATAAGAACGTCCTCCAACTTCGTCATTGAGGCGGCGGGCGGGTTCGAGGATGAAACCCGATCCCGGGCATCAGCCCTCACTCAGCCTTCACGGCGCGCACGACTTCGACCCGGGCTGCGCGCAGCTCCGGCACCAGGCAGGCTAGCAAACCTGTAAGCGTCAGCGTGAGAATGATGGCCATGTACACCGCCGGGTCGTTCGGATCGACCCGGAACGAGACCAGCCGTAGCGGCCGGGCCACCGTGGCGCCAAGGACCAGCCCGACAGCCATACCGACTCCAATCTGCTTCATGCCCTTGGCGAGCACGAGCATGACGATGTCCCTGCCGGACGCGCCGCGGCATCCGCGAGGTTGACTTCGGTGAAGAGAAACGCACCCAGCCCTTCGAATATGGTTGTGGCTACTGCCGACGGAGATGCCCGAAGGGCTCAATGCCACGCACGGTGCCCTTGCAGATGATTACCATGATTACTTTGAGGCCGCAGAGCGTATACACACAAGAGTTGAGTATCCGTCGCTGCAGACGCGGGCTCGGCCCGACCCTCCCATTCGGAGTTGCCAAGTGATTCCACGCCAGGCCAGATCAACGTGAGGACGCCGACAGATCTGTTGTCCCAGACCCGCCGTATCGGGGAACCAGGCGTCGAGTATCGCTAGTGCAACGAGTGCTTTGCGATCGCGGGGCTCATCATCGAGAGAATCTCGGGGCGGACCTACGACGAGTATGTAGCGGAGTACATTCTCCATCCGATCGGTGTGGACGTATCACTCACCTCGGTGCCGAGCCCCGAAATCGTCGGACACCTGGCGCTCCCCTGCAATCTGGAGGGCAACAGGGCGATACCGATCTCGCAGGTGCGTTATGACGTCTATGCGGCCGGCGACATCTACCTGTGCGCGGTGGACATGGCCCGGTTCCTCGCAACCCAGCTCAACGGCGGCGTCTACGACGGGAAGCGAATCCTGTCCGAAGCCTCGAGCCTGGAGATGAGACGCCAACAGTTCGGGGGGCGGAACTATGGGCTGGGCACCGGCATATCGGAGCGGAGCGCCGACGGTAGCGACCTATTCGCTGGCTCGGACGACGGGTCCAACCTACTCTCGTAGCCGGCCCATACCGGACCGAGAACGCCACGACCACTGCCCCCTGACCATCGCTTCAGGAGCCCGGCCCATGCCGTCCCGGATCTTCCCGCCCGCTCAGTCCCTCGCCACGCAAGCTACGGCTGCCCTACCTGCTGCCGCGCTCTTCTCTCTGCTCGTGCTCGCGCTTCCTGCTTTCCCGGTGCCGGCGACGGCTCAGACACACGAGGAGTTGACCGAGCTCTTCGACGAATGGCGGGCATTCGAGAGACCGTCCTTCGTGGACGCTGTTCCGGACTATTCCCGCGATGCCATGTCCCGGCAGCACGAGGAGCTCGAGAGCTGGCAGGACCGGCTGCGCGCGTTGAATCCGAGCCGCTGGAGCGTAGAGCAGCAGATCGACTGGCACTTGGTGCGCGCGGAGATGAACGGGCTCGACTTCGACCACCGCGTGCGGCGGCCGTGGGCGAGGGATCCGGCGTTCTACGTCACGATCTATGCAGCCGAAAGCGACGTGCCCGCCCACGAGGGCTCCGTGATCCATGGCTGGGTCGATCTGTGGACGTACGAATACCCACTCTCCACCGCCGATGCCGCTGAACTGGCCGAGCGCGTCGCCGCGATACCCGCGCTTCTGGAACATGCGCGTGACAACCTCGCGGACTCGAATGCGGCAGACCTGTGGATGGCGGGGGACCGCTCCTTCCGCGGGCAGGTTGCGAACCTGAACGTGCTCGCGCAGCGGGTCTCGGGGACGAGCTCGGCCCTCGACCGGGCGATCGCTGATGCGCGTGACGCATCAGAGGGATTCCGACTGTGGCTGGCCGGCGAAGCCGCGTCCAAGACCGGCTCTTCGGGCATCGGGCAGGACAACTACACGTGGTACCTGCAGAACGTCCACCTCGTCCCCTACACGTGGGAGGAGCAGGTCACGCTCATGCGCCGAGAGCTGGCGCGCGCGCACGCCTCTCTCAGGCTGGAGGAGAACCGGAACCGCCACCTGCCGGAGCTCGAGCGCATCGCCTCTTCCGAACAGTTCGACCGTCGATTGAACGCGTCGGTGACCGCATACATGAGGTTTCTGCGGGACGAGGAGGTACAAACGATCGAACCGTGGATGGATTCCGCGTTGCGCGCGGTGAACGGGGCTTTTGCGCCGGTTGAGCCAGGCGAGGTGCGCAACTTCTTCTCCGAAGTGAACTATCGGGATCCCGATGCGTTCCGCCCCCACATGCACCACTGGATCGAGCTGGCGCGCATGCGGGAGAATCCACACGCGAGCCCGATCCGAGCCACGCCTTCGCTCTACAACATCTTCGACGCCCGTTCGGAGGGCCTGGCCACGGGCGTCGAGGAGATGTTCATGCACCTCGGCCTCCTAGAGGGCTCGCCGCGCTCCCGAGAGCTCACATGGATCATGCTGGCTCAGCGGGCGGCGCGCGCCCTGAGCGGCCTCATGTTGCACGGGAACGAATTCGAAATGGAGGAGGCCGTCTCCCACGCGATGGAGTGGACGCCCCGGGGGTGGCTGACGGAAGGTGCGTTGGTGCGGAACGAGCAACACCTCTATCTGAGACAGCCGGGTTACGGAACGAGCTATGTGACCGGCAAGATTCAGATCGAGGAACTACTCGGGGAGTATGCGATTCAGGAAGCCGATGACTTCACCGTCGGGCGCTTCTTCGACGCGTTTTACGACGCCGGCGTCATCCCCATCGTGCTGACGCGCTGGCAGATGACCGGGGAGAAACACTCGATTCTGGAGAGAGGGGCTCGCTGATCACCTTCATGAACCCCGACGCCCGACTCCGCCTCTCCCGCACCCACCGTCGTCTGGGCATGGCGGCCACGATCCCGATCGTCGGCTGGATCGTCTCCTCCGCCGTCCTTCACGGTGTCGGGCTCGCACTTCCCAATGGACTGCAAGGCGTGTACGAGCTGGAGCCGCACCGCGCCGAGCACGTCCGGCTCGAGGCTCAAGAGCTTCTAGCACCGTCCGCGATCCTCTAGAATGCAGGTGCAGAAGGGCTAGATCGCGTGTACTGGCTTCGTCTGGAAGCGCTGGCCGGTCGGCCGGTTTACATCGTGAAGCCCGGGCCCTTCGAGGTCGAGCGCGTATATGATGCCGCCACGGGCGATCGCCTAGACCCTCTCCCGACCGAGATGGTGCGAGCCATCGCGGAGGGCGAACTCGCCGGCACACACGTGGGCCGAGTGCACGAAGAGGCCGAGTTCAACCGCTACTACACGCGCGACCGCATCCCCGTCGTTTCCTTCGAGATGGAAGGCGCGCAGCCCTCGGAGTTGGTGCTCACGCGCGCCTCGGGGCGGACCATGCGCCGGACGGATCCAGGCGCTGCATGGTTTGAGAAGGCCTACAAGAGCGTTCACGTTTGGCAGTGGGGCGACAGCCTCAGACTGTTCACAACGCTCCTGTACAGCCTCATGGGCATGGGGCTCGTGCTCGTTTCGCTGGGCTACGTCCTGTGGTGGGATCGGCGGGAGGCTCGTCGGCGTTGGACCGAGCACGTGGGGACCTCACGGCGCATCCATGCGCGTCTGGCTCCACTCGCTGGCTTTCTGCTCGCGACGCAGATGCTCGTGGGCGCGTACCTCTGGTTCAATCTTGGGCTCATCGAGCCACGCTTCCGGGGCCAAGGCTCCTTCAACACGGAGTGGACCGGCGGGATCGCGATGAACGAAACGCCTGCACCTGCGGCAGAAATCGCCCTCCACCTTCCGTCGGAGCTCGGGGAC
>JAYZBT010000110.1:0-2460 GCA_036338615.1 Gemmatimonadota bacterium | reverse complement strand
CACCCGCGACACCGGTGAGTTCTCAATCGACTTCGTTCCCGACGTGAGAGGCCTGGTGGGCATCTTTCTCGACAACGACACGTTTGCGGCGGGGTATTCGGACACCCGGTCTGGCTGCTCCGCCCGGGTCAGTGGCAAGCGGATCTAGCCGGGCCCCACGCGTCGCTCAGTCGTGGACCTGCACTCGCAGGCCGCTCAATCCGCCGGACCCTGGTTGCGCGTCGTAGCGAGCGTCGCTGAAGCGGACCCACCAACTCGGTCCGTCGCGTTCGATCCGCACGTAGGGGTATCTGGACCAGACGAGATAGCGAGCGACTTCGGGCTCTAAGCGGGCCAGACCCGCGATTCTCTCTAATTCCGCTGTCGACACGCCGTCGGGGCCCTCCAGCAACGGTACGGGGTCCTCCGGTCGGAGCTCCACCCGTGGGCTACGGAGCCAGCGGTGTCTACCCGGCACGAATCCCGTCTCGGTCATGACCTCGACCTCCGCGCTGAATGGATTCGCGGGCAGGGGAGCCACCAAGACATCCTGGACGGCGAGTCCCGCTGACTCCGCCGCGGCCCGTACCTGGCTCCGCGCCGCGAGGTCGGAGCCCACCATCATCAGCACGTACAGAAACACGAGAGCGAGCGCGGTGCTCGGGACGCGCCCCGGGAATGGGCGCGGACCCCTTCTGCGTCTCACCGCAGCGATTGCGACGAGTGCCCCCAGCCACAGCGACTTGGCCAGAAGGCCGAACGGAAACAGCATCACCACAATGGACGCGAGCCCCGCCAGCAGTCCCCAGGCGACCAGGCCGGCCCGTGACCGAGAAGCGGCCAGGAACAAAGAACCGCCGAGAGCCAGCCAGATCCACGGGTCGATGATGAAGAGTGAATCCCCATAGGTCCACGCGTCGCCGAACGGCAGACCCCAACGCATGCCGTAGGTGTTCATCCAATCGAGCGTGGGGTGGGTGAGCACCCCGATTGCCGACAGGGCGAGCAGTGGACCCGGTCGCGCGGGCTCGACACTCGGGTCGCGGCGCCGGCGCAACAGTTTGTCGTAGAGCAGTACGAGGCCGGTTACTACGAACGCGAGCAGGATCAACGCGGGCCATCCGTGGGTGATTCCCCTCCGGAACGAGAGCGCGAAGTACTCGCCGCGCACATAACTGAAGACGTCGACGTCGGGCGCATTCGCCGAGAGCACGAGCGTTACCGTCGCGAGCGGGGTCGTGCGCTCCGCACCTCCCTTGCCGATGGCGGCGCCCACCAGTCCGTGCGTCAAATTGTCCAGTTGCTTCTCCCGGCGAGGAAGATTGGCTTTGCCGCTGGCGTCAGCCGGGCACAAGCCCGACCTTGGCGGCCTCCGAAGGTACCCCAGAGCATTCCAACGCGCGTGGTTTCGCGATGATCCGTGACCCGACAGCAGTTTTCTTCGTGCTCGCAGCGGTGGTCGCCGTCGCTGTGACGCTCGAGGCGCGTCACAAGTTTTTCAGGTCGCTCGGCTCGGCGCTGGTGGGAATTCTGTTGGCCATGGTGCTCTCCAACTCGGGAATCATCCCCGGGGATTCGTCCGCCTACGTGTTTCTGGGCGGCCCCGCCGTCAGTGCCGGCATCGCTTTGATCCTGCTCAGCGTCGACGTGCGCACGGTGATCAAAGCCGGCCCGACGATGCTTGCCGCGTTCGCGGTCGGGGCTGTTGGCTCCGCCATCGGAGCGTCGGTAGCGGCCTACGTGCTTGCGGACAGCATCGGTCTGGAGACCTGGAAACTCGCGGGTCAGTACACCGCCACCTACACCGGAGGTGGCGCCAACTTCGCTGCTGTCGGTGCGGAGCTGGGGACCAGCGGGGAGCTGTTTGCGGCGGCGATCGCCGCCGACGTGATCCTCACCGCGATCTGGATGGCGATATGCCTCGCGGTGCCGGTGATGCTCGGCAGTCGCCTGGCCACGGCATCGGCGTCGGTTGGGCGGCCCGGCGCGCGGCCACCCTCGAAGGAGGCGCTCCATCCGGAAACGCAGCCTTCGGCATCGGACGGGGCCGAGCGCATGCTCTATTCGAGCGTGGGAGACGTGGGACTCGTCGACCTGGCGGCGCTAGCGGTGATCGTGCTTGGTACCCTGTGGGCGTCGGATGTGCTCGGGCAGAGTCTCGCCCCGGTCCCGGGCGTGCTGTGGCTAACGACGATCGCGCTACTCCTCGCCCAGATCCCGGCGGTGCAGAGGCTTCGCGGAGCCGGCGTGATCGGGAACTATCTGGTCTTGCTCTTCCTGGCGAGCAACGGGGCGCGCTCGGTCGTCGCCAACATATTCGCCGTCGGACTACCGGTGGTGTACTTCGCGGCCATGACGGTGGCGATTCACGGAATCGTGATCTTCGGGTTGGGGCGTGTACTTCGTCTCGATCTCAGGACGCTCGCGGTAGCCTCGCAGGCCAATGTCGGTGGACCGGCGTCCGCGATGGCGTTAGCCACC
>JAYZBT010000109.1:0-13361 GCA_036338615.1 Gemmatimonadota bacterium | reverse complement strand
ACGCGCGTACCGACCTATCAATTTCATGACGTAGACGTTAGAAATCAAAAGATTAGTTTGGAGCGGGAAACGAGATTCGAACTCGCGACCCAAACCTTGGCAAGGTTGTGCTCTACCAACTGAGCTATTCCCGCCTGTTTTTCCGGTACCGAACCTAGAAGAAACATTTGGGGCGGTCAATGGCTCCCTGAGGTGGGGAACAAGTTCCGCAGCACCCCGTAAACCCTTATGTTCTGCGGCCATTCGGCCCAAAGGGGCCCTTGTCCCGACCCGCTCCCCACTACTCGATCGACATGCGCTGTAGGCTCGTTTTCGCACTCGTGTTTTTCGCCATCTCCGTGGGTGATGCGGGCGACGTGGCGGCCCAGGCGGCCGACGAAACCCTCGTGCCGCGAGGACGTCTCAGGCTCCAGTTCAACCCGTCGTTCACGTCCTGGGGTCAGCGCTTCGGCGAGTACTCCGAGGCGGGCACGCTCACGAGCGGAAAGGAGGCTCTGGGGTCCGACCTGACCGACGAAGCGGGGACGGGCCTCTTCCCCGCCGTCGCGGACCTGGAGAGTCACCTGCGGGCCCTTTCTGGGAATGCCTCATACTCCGGGGTGCTGGGCGCCACTAGTGGCCGTGTGAGTCAGGACGTAACCCGCATCGACCTGGGCGCCCAACTCGGCGTCTTCGATTGGCTGACCGTGGGCGTCGTGCTGCCTCTCGTGAAGACGCACACATCCGTGGACGTCGCGGTGCGCCAGAACGGCGTGGCGAGCGACCTGGGCCTCAACCCCGCGGTCTCGGATGCCAGCGCGGTTGCCAGCTTCCTGAACGCACTTTCGACGGTGTCCGCCTCCGCGTCGGCACAGGCGGGGACCCTGTGCGCGGTCGACCCGGCAAGCGTCGCTTGTGGCGACGCCCAGTCGCTCGCTGATCGGGTGAATGCCTTCCACGCCTCCTCGGAGAGCGCATACCTGGCGTCGGCCTTCTTCCCGTTGCAAGGAAGCGCGATCGCCCAGTCGCTATCCGACGTCGCCACAGCGCTCGACACTGACCTGAGTGACGCGGGGCTGGGCGGGATCGGCGGTACGATGACGTTCGCGACCGACCTGCTCTCGGAGGAGTCGCTGGCCGATGCGCCCACAACCGGCGGCTTCGGCATTCAGGGCTCGCGCCTGGAAGGACTCAACACGCTCTGGGCGCTCGGCGACGTCGAGGTGTCGGCCCTCGCCCACATTCTCGACGGTGAGGTGCGAGACTCGGGCGCCGTCGCCCCGCGCATGAGCTATTCGCTCGCGGGTGGCCTGATGGTGAGGCTCGGCACCGGCTCGGTGGACCAGCAGGACGTGTTCCTGGACCTCGGCACGGGTGACGGTCAGATGGACATCGAAGCGCGTCTGCTCGCATTCGTTGGCCTGGGCCCCCGGCTGGGACTCCACGTCGCGGCCCGTTACGGCATGCAGCAGTCCTTGGATCTGCTGCGGCGGGTAGCCCCTCCGGAACTCGTGATGGCTCCGGCGAACACCGTGCGCGCGGTACGTTGGAGCCCGGGAGCCTACCTGGGTATCGATCTGGCTCCGCAATGGCGCCTCTCGCCCACGCTTTCGATACTCGGGACCTACGGCTTCTACGCCAAAGGGGACGACTCGTACCAGATGTTGGGAGACGATCCGGAGGGATCCCCGCCCGCCGATGTCGCCGACCTCGAACGGGAGAGTGGCGTGACCGTTCACCGCGCGGGCCTCGGCCTCCGCTATTCGACCGTCGAGCCTTGGCGCGCGGGCAAGACGACGCGTCCCCTGGAGATGCAACTGCGCGCGATCTATTCGATCGCGGGCAGCGGTGGCCACACGCCCGTTGCGACGCGCATCGAGTTCGGGATCCGGCTCTTCAGGGGCATCTGGGGCGGCAGCCCCGCGCCGGCCACCGCTTCGGATACGCCTCTCGGCGCGGGGTCCTAGGCGCCCAGCAGTTCCCTGGCGTGCTCCCTCGAGGCCGTTGACTCCGGGTCGCCACCCAGCATGCGCGCAATTTCCTCGACTCGCCGCTCGCCCGTTAGGGCTGTCACGGTCGTAGACGTGCCCAGCAGATTCTGCGACTTCTCGACCAGCAAGTGGCCGCGGGCTCGCGAAGCAACCTGCGCGAGGTGGGTCACGACGAACACCTGATGCCGTGCCGCGACATCGGCCAGTTTGTTCGCCACTGCCGTCGCCACGATGCCGCCGATGCCGGCGTCGATCTCGTCGAATACCAGCACGGGAACATCGTCGACGTCCGCGAGGATCGACTTGAGCGCCAGCATCACCCTCGACAACTCGCCGCCGCTCGCGACTCGGGCGAGCGACATGGCTTTGAACCCCGGGTTGGGAGAGACGAGGAACTCCACGCTCTCGGAGCCGCCGCTCCCGGCCTCGTCGTGCCCGTGCAGCGCGACCTCGAATGAAGCGCCCACCAGGCCGAGATCGGGCAGGACGTCACGAACCGCATGGGCGAGCCGTGCCGCCCCCTTTTTTCTCAGCGCGCTGAGTCGCGCCGACTCCTGGTCGAGCTCCTGGCCCGTGACGAGAATGTCGCGGCGTAGCATCGCCAGGTCGTGATCGGAGTCGTCGAGCTCCACCAGCTCAGTGCGCACGCGATGCGCCGCGGCGAGCACGTCCGCCAACTCCGGACCGTACTTCCGCTTCAGGCGGAAGATCATGTCGAGCCGCGCCCGCACCTCCGCGAGCCGCTGCGGGTCGCGGTCGATACCCTGGGCGTAGTCACCCACGTGGCGCCCGACCTCGGAGACCGCATGAGCGGCGTCCTGCAGCTCGGAGACCTGATCTTCCAGCGACGTGTCGTAGCTCGCGAGCTGCTCCAGCAGCTTCAGCATGGCCGCGATACGGCCCGCGACCGAGTCGTCCGCCCCGTAGAGGGTTTCGTGGATCGAAGCCGCTCCTTGCGCCAGCTCCTCGGCATGCTCGTGGCGTCCCGCTTCGCCTCCGAGCTCCGCGTCTTCGCCGGGTCGCAGCTCTGCCTCGTCGATCTCATTGAGCTGGAAACGTAGAAAGTCCGATCGTGTTTCGATCCCCCGCAGTCGGTCCTCGCGCTCATCGAGGTCACGCTTCAGTTCCTGTCGCGCCGCGTACATGCGGGCGACGTTCTTCGCGACCTCCACGGCGCCAGCGTACGCGTCGAGCAGCGCGCGTTGGTCTCGAGGTCGCAGCAGCGTTTGATGCTCGTGCTGACCGTGCAGGTCCACGAGAGACGAACCGAGGCTGCCGACCACCCCCGCCGTCGCGGGCGATCCATTCACCCACGCACGGTTCCGTCCCTCCGCGGCTACTTCACGCCGGAGAATCATGAGGCCGTCCTCTTGGCGGAAGCCGTGTTGCTCGAGCTCCGCTTCGATGTCCGGTCGATCGCTCACGTCGAAGACCGCCTCCACCGTGGCACGGTCCGCGCCCTGCCGGACCACGCCCGAGGAAGCGCGTTCGCCCAGCAGGAGCGAGAGCGCGCCGACAATGATGGACTTGCCCGCACCGGTCTCCCCGGTGAGGGCGTTCAGGCCGGCCGAGAGTTCGAGAGTGAGGTCCTCGACGACGGCGTAGTCACGGATGCGTAGCTCTACCAGCATGGCTCGGAAGGTACAGACAGGGCGTGGGCCAACTCAATGTGCGCCTGAGACGATTCCCGAAAGAGGGCGCGGCTCAGGTGCGTTCCGGCGGACGCGCCGCCCAATTCAGCTTTGTTCGCATGGTTCGGAAGAACGTCTGCCCGGGAAGCCGAACCAGCGAGACCGAATGCTCCCCGCGCCGCACGACCACGGACTCGTCTACCCCCACGGCGCGCTCGACCTGGCCGTCGACGGTGAGTTGTAACTGGTGCGAATCCCCAATCGCCCGGATGGTGATCTCTTCGTGGGCGGGAATCACCAGAGGGCGGACCGCGAGTGAATGCGGGCAGATGGCCGTCACAACGATGCACTCGACTTCGGGCACGATGATCGGTCCCCCCGCGGAGAGCGAGTAGGCCGTCGAACCGGTGGGACTTGTCAGGATGACCCCATCGGCCGAAATGCTACCAATGTCCTCGCGGCCTTCGGTGCGTCCCACGGACAGGTTGAGCGGAGTCACGCGGGCAGCCCCCGACGTGTGCACCACGATGTCGTTGAGCGCGTGGAACGGACCGGCCAAGAGGCCGTCCACGCCGGTGACAGTGGCCTGGAGCGTGAAGCGCCGATCGAGGAAAGCCCCCCCGTCCAGGACCTCGCCAAGCCTTTGTTCGAGATTCTGCTCCGGGGTCGCGGTCAAGAAACCGAGGCGACCCAGGTTCACGCCGAACACCGGCACTTCACTGCCCATTGCCAGGCGCGCCGCGCGCAGCATCGTTCCGTCCCCGCCGAGCGAAAGCAGCAGGTCTACCGGCTCGAGCCCTGGGCCGAATCGCATCGCTCCATCGGCTGCGTGCGGGCTGGCCTGTTCAAAGGCCAACTCGACCCCGCGCTCCTCGCAAAAGGCCCGGAGGCGCTCAGCAACCGAAGCGGCCTCCGGGGTGCGACGCCGCAGTACGACGCCGATGCGCCCGATCGGAGCACTGAGCTTCGCCGCCCCAGCCGCGGACTCAGCCCCCGTCACACGCCTACCGCGCTGTGGGAGGCAGAGCCTGCGAGTTCCGTTACGCGCACCGTGATACCGTCCGCGTCCAGCCCGATGTCGGCGAGTAGTCCATCCCGTGCTCCGTGCTCGATGTAGGCGTCGGGCATGCCCATGGTGGCGACTCTCGGGGTCGCCTCCAAGTCCAGTTCATGGATCTCACGCGCCATGAACGCGCCGAAACCATTGGTGACCTGTCCTTCCTCGACGATCAGCACAGCCGGGTGCTCCCGCAGCACTTTCTCGAACACGGCTTTGTCGTACGGCTTCAAGAAGCGGCAGTTCACGACCGTGCAGGCAATGCCATCCGCGTCGAGCCTTCGCGCCGCCTCCATCGACTGCAGCACCATGGTGCCCGTCGCGAGGATCACGCAGTCCGGGCCCTTGCGAAGAACTTCCCACGTGTGCGCCTCGATCTCCTCGATCTCCTCGAGATCGGGTACCGCTTCCGGCACGGAGGCTCGGGGCCAACGCACGCTCCAGGGACCGTCATTCTTCTGCGTCGCCAAGCGCAGCAGTGCGAGCATCTCGCTGCCGTCCTTGGGAGCGGTAACGGTCATCCCAGGAATGCTCAGCATATAGGCGACGTCGAGCGCGCCATGATGCGTGGGCCCGTCCTCGCCCGCGATACCGGCGCGGTCCATGCCGAAGACCACTGGTAGCCCCTGTAGCGCTACGTCGTGGACGATGTTGTCGAAGGCGCGCTGCAAGAAGGTCGAGTAGATCGCGACCACCGGTTTTACGCCCCTCGTGGCCAAGCCGGCGGCGAACGTGACTCCGTGGCCCTCCGCGATGCCGACATCGAAGTAACGATCCGGGTGCGCCTCCGAGAACATGTCCGTCGAGGTGCCGTCCGGCATCGCCGCAGTAATCGCAACGATTCGCGGATCGGCATCCGCCAGCTGAATCAGGCCTTTGCCGAACACTTTTTGGTAACGCGGTAGGCCCCCGCTCTTTTTGGTACCGTGACCGGTGGCCTTGTTGAACGGAGCCGCCGCGTGCCACGTCCAAGGATCGTCCTCGGCCTTGGAATACCCTTTTCCCTTCTTGGTGATGACGTGCACCAGGATGGTTCGCTTCATCTCCTTCACGCGGGAGAAGGTATCCACCAGCACGTTGACGTCGTGCCCGTCGATGGGCCCTATGTAGCGGAAGCCGAGTTCCTCGAAGAGCGAACCCGGAGTCAGGAGATGCTTGGCGCTCTCCTCGAGTCGCACCACCATGTCCTCCATCACGTTAGGGGTCCGATGCAGGAGCTCCCTCACGAGATTCCGTACCTTGTTGTAGGCCGGGTTCGTGATCATCCCCGTCAGGTACTTGTTCATCGCGCCGACCGCCGGCCCGATGGACATGTCGTTGTCGTTCAACACGACGACGAAGTCGCGCTCTGTGTGGCCCGCGTTGTTGAGTGCTTCATACGCCAGGCCGCACGTCATGGCGCCGTCGCCGATCACGGCCAGCACGTTGAAGTCCTCCTCGCGCACGTCACGCCCCACGGCAATGCCCCAAGCCGCCGAGATCGAGGTAGCCGCGTGTCCAGCTCCGAAGGCGTCGTACTCAGACTCGTCGCGCCGCAGGAACGGGGCGAGGCCACCCCGTGTGCGGATCGTCGGAAGATCTTCATTGCGACCCGTCAACATCTTGTGGATGTACGCTTGATGACCGGTGTCCCAGACGATCTGGTCGCGCGGGGTGTCGTAGACGTAGTGCAACGCCACCGTGAGCTCCGCGACCCCCAGGCTCGCCCCGAAATGGCCACCCTTCTCCGACAACACGTCGATGTGGCGGGCGCGCAACTCGTCGACCAACCGGTCGAGCTCGTCTCGGCTCAGCCTCCGGAGATCCTCCGGGTATTTGACATGATCCAGTAACGACACCGGACCCACTCCTTCCTATGATGTTCGGCCTACAATGTTACGGCCTCGCCAGTGGCCGTTCAGGAAAAAGATACTTGCACAGACCGTGCCGTGCAGGCCCGCGTGCGACTCCCGACCCCCTCATCTCCCGAATACCTCTGTAGCTACGCCTCTCGCTCCACGATGTACGAGGCCAGGGCTCTGAGCGGCAGAGAGTCTACGTTCTCCGAGTCGAGCGCGCGCACCGCATCGGCCACCTGGGCCCGGGCCCGCTCTCGCGCTTTCTCCAAGCCGTACAGTGCCACGTAGGTCGACTTGGCGAGCACTGCATCGCTGGGCTCTTTGCCCAGGGTTTCGGCCGACTGGGTGGCATCGAGAATGTCGTCGGTGATCTGGAACGCGAGGCCGATCGCACGCCCATACCGCCTCATCGCTTCGACGACAGGTCCTCCCGCCCCGGCTGCCTTGGCCCCCACGACGAGAGACGCCGTCAGCAGAGCCCCGGTCTTGCCCCCGTACAAGTCATCGAGCTGCTCACCCCCGAGCTCTTGCCCCTCACCCTCCAAGTCGAGCCACTGCCCGCCGACCATCCCGCCGGCACCCGCGGCCTGCATGAGCTCGCGCGCGACCTCGACCGCCACGCCCGACCCACACCCCAGCTCTCCGGCCGCGGCAAGTGCCTGCAAGGCGGCGGCCGGGATCAAGGCGGCACCGGCTCTGGCCGTCGCCGCCTCGCCGTGCGCGACATGGGTCGTGGCTTGGCCCCGCCGGAGTTCCGCGTCGTCCATGCAGGGCAGATCGTCGTGCATCAACGAGTAGCAGTGAATCAGCTCGAGGGCGGCCGCAAGCGCGTAAACGGCTCCGTTCACCGGAACCGGATCTTCCTTCGAGCAGGCCCGATACGCGGTGGCGCAGAGAATCGGACGCAAGCGCTTGCCTCCTCCCATCACGCCGTGGCGTATTGCCGCCCCGACGTCTGGGGGCAAATCCGACTCCAGCCGGGATACGACGTCCTCCAGCGCCGGCTCGACCGACTCCCTCTCCGCCGCCAGGTAGCTCGAGAGAGCAAAATCGGTCACGGCTCTTCAACGTCCAGCTCACGAGTCTCTCCGCCCGCGAGCAATTCCTCGACGCGCACCTGGGTGTCCAAGAGTACCCGTTCCGCTTCGCGCACGAGCCCGACCCCCTCCTCGAAGAGCTCGAGGGCCTGCTCCAGCGGGACTTCATCCGACTCGAGCCGTGCCAGGATGCCGTCCAGTCGCGTGAGTCGATCCTCCAAGGAAGTCGGCTCCTGCTCTCCCGCGTCGGGCTCTACGCCATGTTCCAGGCCACCCTCGGTTGCATCGCTCACGACGAATCGACCTCTCTGGTTTGCAGAGCTTCGCACGACACTTCACCGTCGCGAACGCGGAGCTCGAATGGTTGCCCCGGCGCGAAGTCCCGCACCGAACGAAGGACCGACCCGGTCGGGGACCGCGCGACCGAGTATCCCCGGCGCAACGTGGCGAGAGGCGAGAGCGCGTCCAGCTTACCAGCCGCACCAGCCACCCTCTGGCGCCGCCGGTCTACCAAAGCGAGCACACCCCTCTCGAGCCGTGCAGCCGCACGATCGAGGGTTTGTTGCATAGGCAGGATGCGTCGCTCCATTCGACGGCCTAGCGAGGCCAGGACGTCCCGCAACATCGACTGGCGTCTGCGCACGGTACCCTGCAAGCCCTGGGCGAGCCGAGCCGGCGTCCGCCGCAGTCCTTCCAAGAGAACGGCGGCGTCGGGAACGACCGCCTCCGCGGCCGCGGACGGGGTCGGCGCCCTGAAGTCGGCCACGAGATCCGCGATGGTCACATCGATCTCGTGGCCCACACCCGAGACCACGGGCACCGGGCAATCCGCAATCGCGCGCGCCACCGGCTCTTCGTTGAATGCCCAGAGGTCTTCCACCGAGCCGCCGCCGCGACTCACAACGATCACGTCGGGCTCGCCTGATGCGGCCAGGGTCTCGATGGCACGTGCGATCTCGAATGAGGCGCCCTCGCCCTGGACTCGGGTGCCACTGAGCAGGACGCGCACCCACGGCGCGCGACGGCGCAGTACCGATACGATGTCGCGGAGGGCGGCTCCGGTGGGCGATGTGACCACGCCGACCACCGCGGGATAGCGCGGCAACACTCGCTTGCGGGCCGCCTCCAGCAAGCCCTCGGCCTGGAGCGTGGCGCGCAGCTTTTCGAAGGCAAGCCTCCAAAGCCCCTCCGCTCCCTCGGCCTGGAGCTTCGACACCACCAGCTGATATTCACCCCGTGCTTCGTACAAAGTCAGGGTGCCCAGCACCCGAATCTGCATGCCGGCTTCGGGGTCGGTCGGGAGTTGCTCCGCCTCGCGGCTGAACATCACACACCCGATTTGGGCGCGGTCGTCCTTCATCGTGAAATAGCAGTGCCCGGGCCGGGAGCGAGTCCAGTTCCCGACTTCTCCTCCGATCCAGAGCGGATCGACGCTGCTCTCGAGCAAGGACCGCACGGCGCGGTTGACCTGCGACGGAGACCACACGCGAGACTCGTCCGGTCGTGGCGATGCGTCCTCGACGCCGGGTGCGGGACCAGGATCGGCCTCAGGCCCGGGCTCGGAATCGGGCTCGGACGCGGCCTCGTCATCCGGGAAAAGGTCCAGGCTGAGGTCGTCGGGCAACGCTCGATCCTCAGGCGGCGGTGGTGTCGGCGGCAGAGTCCGCGTCTCGTTCCGCCGCCAGACGCGCCGACTTCACGGTGTTGCTCAGCAGCATCGTAATCGTCATGGGCCCAACGCCTCCGGGCACGGGCGAAATCGCGCCCGCGACCTCGGAGACCTCATCGAAGAGAACGTCCCCGCTCAGTCGCCATCCCCGCTCGCGCGTCTCGTCGTCGACCCGAGTCGTTCCCACGTCGATCACGACAGCGCCCGGCGCCACCATGTCCGCGGTGATCATCTCGGGTCGGCCCATCGCGACGACCAGAATCTGTGCGGTCCGAGTGACCGCCCCCAGATCGGGTGTGCGCGAGTGACACACCGTGACCGTCGCATTGCCACCGGGCCCCTTACGCATCAGGAGCGACGCGAGCGGCCGGCCCACGAGGTTCGAGCGCCCGACTACGACGACATGCTTCCCTGCCGGATCGTGCCCGCTACGCACGAGCAACTCGATGACCCCCGCGGGCGTGCAGGGAGCGAAAAAGTCCCCCGAGTCCGTCGCGAGACGCCCTACGCTCATCGGATGGAACCCGTCGACGTCCTTGGTGGGAGTGATGGCTTCGAGAACGAGCCGCTCGTCGATGTGGTCGGGAAGCGGGACCTGCACCAGAATTCCGTGGATCTCCGGATCGGCATTCAGTCCTGCCACGACACCGAGCAACTCGTCCTCAGAGGTGTCCGCCGTGAGCGTGATCTGCCGGGAGTTGATCCCCATGGCGGCGGCGGCCTTGTTCTTCATGCCGACGTACATCTGCGAAGCGGGATCCTCCCCTACCAGTACGGTCGCCAAGCCCGGTGTCACGTCCAACTCCTCTTTGAGTCTCGCCACCTCTGTCGCGATCTCCTCGCGAATCTCGTTCGCGATGTCCTTGCCGGAAATGATTTGAGGGCTCATGCGGCCTTTGCTTTCCCGGGGAGTGGTCGATGCCGTCGAGGGCGAAGGGAGGCCGAAAGGTAACAGGTTGAGAAGGCCCTCGGACGCCCCATATCAGGGAACTCCCCGACACACCAGCGCGTTGTGAAATCGACCGGGTATGAGGCAGTTCTCTCGGCCATGTGAACGGAGGACCTCGATGCATCGGTGGCTCGACACGGCTCGGTACGATCGGCTCGAGCGCGCGCCCCTTTTGCTCACCTTCGCGGCGTTTCTCGGAGCCTGTGAACCAGAGACGACGAGTTCGCTGGGGCCGATGTCGGACCGCGCTACCCAGCAGGACAACCCGCAATGCCTCGCGTTGGCGATTCCGCTCAACTCGACCAATGTCGCGAAGGACGGCATTCCGGCGCTCTCCGATCCCACCTTCGTCGGCCCGGACGCGCCAGGGGCCGCTTACGTAAACGGGAAGACCCGTGTGGTGGGCATCGTCGTCGCAGGGGAGCCGCTCGCGATTCCGCTGAACCTGCTCTGGTGGCACGACATCGTGAACCTCAGACGCGGGTCGCAGGACGTGGCGATCACGTACTGCCCGCTGACCGGATCGTCGATCTCGTTCGACCGAGCCGGGATCGGTGGTCAGGAGCTACGCGTCTCCGGGCTCCTGCAGGACAACAATCCGGTCATGTTCGACAAATCCGACGACGAGTCCCTCTGGGGCCAAATGAGCGCGCTGGGTATCTGTGGATCGGCGCGCGGCCGCGCCCTGCCATCGGTGCAGAGCATCGAGACCAGCTTCGCGGAATGGCGGTCGATGCATCCGGATACGAAGGTCGCGTCCAGCGAGACCGGCTACGACCGCAACTACTCCGTGAACCCTTATGTGGACTACTGGCGAACGGATGCCCCTCCGCTGTTCCAAACCGAGCTACCGGACGGCCGTCTGCCTCCAAAACAATTGGTGCCCGCCATACCGGGAGGAGAAGTCGGAGGGCTCGCCATCCCCTTCAACGAGCGGGCCCCATGGCCCGAGAGGCGATCAACCTCGAGGTCGACGACGCCTACATGGTGGCATTCTGGGACGGGCCGAGCCGAACGGCCGCGGCCTATTTCGCCAACGCCGATTGGCCCACGGACTTCGATGCCTCGCGAGGCCCGCTCACCTTCGACGCGGTCGTGCTGAGGCCCGCGACCGAGATCCACTCGGGCTGAGCCGCCACTCGGCCTCCGTCGCCGCTCCAATCGGCCCTACCTGGCGAAATCGATCGCCCTCGTCTCCCGAATGACCACGACCTTGATCTGGCCGGGGTACTGCAATTCCGTCTCGATCTTGCGGGCGACCGCCTCCGACATCTGTGCCATCTCGCCGTCCGTGACGCGGCCGGGCTCGACCATCACGCGCAGCTCGCGACCGGCCTGAATCGCGAAACAGCGCTCGACCCCGGGATGCTCCATCGCGAGCTCCTCGAGCTTCTCGAGACGCTTTACGTATCCCTCGAACATCTCCCGACGCGCGCCGGGCCTCGACCCACTGATCGCGTCGGCGGCCGTAACGAGGAAGGCCTCCGCCGTGAAGTGCGGTTCTTCGTCGTGATGCGCCTTGATGGCATTCATCACGATGGGGCTCTCGCCGTGCTTCTTGCAGAGCCGGTACCCCAGCTCGACGTGGGTCCCCTCGTGCTCGTGGGTCATGCCCTTCCCTACCTCGTGCAAGATGCCCGCGCGCTTCGTCTGCTGGACGTCCAGACCCATCTCCGCGGCCATGTTTCCGGCCAACAAAGCGACTTCTCGGGCGTGTTGCAGTTGATTCTGACCGTAGGAAGTGCGAAAACGCAGTCGCCCGAGCGTCTTCACGATCTCGGGGTGAACGTTGTGGATGCCGAGCTCATACAGCACCTCTTCCGCGGCGGCGAGCATGGCCTGCTCGACCTCCTTCCCCGCCTTCTCAACCGTCTCTTCGATGCGACCGGGATGGATGCGGCCGTCCTCGACGAGTTCCGCGAGCGCGATGCGGGCGATTTCACGGCGAACGGGGTCGAACGCCGAGAGCACGACGGCTTCCGGCGTATCGTCGATGATCACGTCGACGCCGGTCGCCTGCTCGAATGAGCGGATGTTACGCCCCTCGCGGCCGATGATGCGCCCCTTCATCTCGTCCGACGGCAACTGCACGACCGAGACGGTCGCTTGCGCGGTGAGGTCGGCCGCCATGCGCTGGATGGACAGCGCCACGATCTTGCGAGCTTCTCGTTCGGCTTCGCTTTGGGCCTGCTCCTTGACCTCCCGCAACAAGTTCGCCGCGTCGGCCCGGGCCTCGCCCTCGAGCGCGGCGACGAGTTCCTTCTTGGCCTCCTCCGCGCTCAGGCCCGCGAGTTGCTCCAACCGGACGCGCGCAGAGGCCTGCGCCTCTCGAACCTCGGCGTCCAATCGCGTGACCCTCGCTTCGCGTTCTTCCGCCTCGCGCACACGCTCATCCAGCGCGGCCTCCCGCGCGTTGATACGGTCGAACTGACGATCGGAACTGACCGAGCGCTCCGCGTTGCGACGCTCCGCGCTCTCGACGTCCTCCCTGCGGCGAGACTCTTCCTTCTCCCAGGCCTCGCGCAGGCGCAGGGCCTGCTCTCGGCCGGCCAACTCGCCGGCGCTGCGCGCGCTGTCCGCTTCGTCACTTGCCCGCTTCAGAATGCGGGAGGCCTCGTCCTTCGCCTCGGCTTTGTCCAACTCTCGTTGGGCCCGTTCACGGCTCCGTGCGACGAAGAAGCCGATGACTCCACCCAGGACCAGGCCCACCGCCGCCAGCACTAGCTGGGGGGTGTCCATGTATTGACTCCAAAATCGGCGCGGCGAAGCGCCGAAGGTGAGCGACATATGATCCTACGAGGTGGAATAGGAGGGGGCAGGCTCCCTCACGCAAGCGAGGGCGACCGTCCCACACCGGCGAAGCTCAGTCGCCCCCGGTCTGCTCGGGTAGCTCCGCCTCGATGCGTCTCGTGAGGTTCGTGGCGCGAGACGCGGTCTCTTTGCGCACCTGCTCCAACTCGTCCACGGCCTGGAAGCACTGGTCGGCGATCGAAAGTGCCGCCAAAATCGCCACCCGGTGGCCCTCGATGAGTCCCGCCTGCACGCGGATCTCGTGGATGCGGTCGTCGACCAGCTTGGCACAACGTTTGGTGTACTCGGGCTCCGCGCTGGCACGGATCGTGTGTTCCTCACCGGCTATGCGAACGGTGACCGACGCCTTCTCGGGACTCATCGCTGACCCTCTAGGAAGCGGATCTTGGCCAACAGTCT
>JAYZBT010000108.1:0-13824 GCA_036338615.1 Gemmatimonadota bacterium | reverse complement strand
ACCCATCTCTCGAGTCCCGGATCGTATCGAAACGGCACGAGCCGCCTTCGGGAACACATACGCGATCGACGCCTGGTCCTCGCCCAGTTCATGGCCGGCTCTAGCTAGACCCAGTCCGAAAGCCATTCCATCGCCGTCCCGCGATCGCGAAACGGCCGACTGGGGATCCCCGCTGAGGTCGCGAAATCGCCGTCGATGCTCATTAGGCGGTACGCGTCGTCGGACGGGACCAGCACGGCCACGCGGCTAATCGATTCCCTGCGACCCTCGAAGAATTCACCGGTTCGCCCTAGCTCGTCCGGACGCTTCTTGGCGACGCCGGCGGCCCCGCTGAGGTCGAGCAGGACCGTGACCGGGGTGGGCACGCCCTCCGACTGGAGCCCCCGTTTGCCAGCGCGGCTCACTTCGCCCGCGGTAAAGTCGCCGTCCACGCTCACGACCAGAACGCCGTCGCGCATACTCGTGAAGACGGGCATCGCTAACTCCGCGCGAAGGTTGGTGTCGTCATCCGGGAAGCTGCGCCGACGCCGCGATCCATTCGGTTCGCAGCGTCTGCATCATCTCGGTGAAAAAGGCGCGCTGAGAGCCCTGATCGACGGACAGTGGTCCGATCCAGCCCTGCGCGGAGCCTGAGAGCCTCTCGAGACGCCCACTCAACTCCTGGGCCTCGCGGTCCAGGTCCCGCACCTTCGCTTCGAGCCGCGCACCGAGCACGAGCGGGTCGTCCTCCGCATCGAGCCGCCGCGCGACCTGCGCGATCTCTCTCGCCAGGTCCCGCGCGGAGGAAACCAGGTCACCCAACTCGACAAGCATCTCCGTCCACTGACGGCGGACGAGCGGATCCACGTCGATGCGAGGGTCCTCGCTGACGCGTAGGGACTGCCGGTGCACCTCGTCACCCACGGCCAGTCGGACCGTGTAGAGGCCCGGCACGACCCACGGGCCTCCCCCGGAGCCACCCCCTGGCGTGGTGTGGCGCAGATTCCATACCGTGCGGTTCATGCCGCGCCGGCTCGTCGTGCGGACGCTCGAGACTTCCGCGCCCGTGGCGTCGTGAAGCGTGATGGAGACCTCGCCGCCGGCGCTACCGAGCCAGTAATCGATGATGGCGCCGGCCGGTGGGTTCTCGCCCTCGAAGATCATGTTTCCGGTGTGGCCCCGATCACTGCGATATCGGATTTGTTCGGCCGGCCCAATCGTGAACAGGTGGGAGGTCGACTCCGCGATCGCCGGCGTCATTTCCTGCAGGGCGTTCACCTGGTCGAGAATCCATATTCCGCGCCCGTGGGTCGCGAGCACCAGGTCGTTGTCGCGCGGGTGGATGACCACATCGTTCACCGCCAGCGTGGGCAGGCCTCCCTCGAGTTCGACCCAGTTCTCGCCGCCGTTCCACGACCACCAGACGCCGAGTTCGGTTCCCAGCCAGAGCACGCTGGGATTGCGCGGGTCCTCCCGGAGTGTGCGAAGCACGCGATCTGCCGGGAGGTCGCCGGTAATGATCCGCCAGGTCTTCCCGTCGTCCTCCGAGCGCCACAAGTAGTTGGCGAAGTCGTCGTTTCGGTAGTTGTTCGCTGCCACGTATACTCGACCCGCGACCCTCTTCGAGGCGAAGACGTGATTCACCCACATCATGTCGGGAGCCGCGGGCAGCGCTGCGGTCACGTTCCCCCACGAGCGGCCGTCGTTGATCGAAACCTGCACTTGGCCGTCGTCCGTCCCCACGTAGAGTACGCCCGGCGTGAATTCGGACTCCGCGATCGTGGTCAACGTCGGCCAGTAGGGGGCACCGTCGTCGAGAGACAAGACGAACGAGTCGGGTTTCTGCTCCATGATCTCGAGCGTGCGTCGGTCGGTTCCCGTCGTCAGGTCGCCCAGCGCGAGCCACGTGTCCCCTCGGTCCGTGCTCTTGAAGAGCTGGTCGAGGCCGGCATACAGGGTATTGGCGTCGTGGGGACTGATGATGAACGGACCCTCCCAATTGCCTGGGGTCATCGCATTGCCGAGCCGCTGGTCTGGATTCCCGAGGTCGGGCCAGGTGGTCCAGTTGCGCCGCGCACCGATGAAGCCTTCCGGCTGGTCCGGCCGGATGTTCCGGCTCGCTCCCGTGACCATGTCGTTCCGAGTGAGGCCGAGATACTGGCTCTCTGCGTATAGAATGCGATTGTTGGTGGTGTCGACCAGGCTGAGGAAGCCGTCCCCACCACCCCACTTGGTCCAGTCCTCGTTGAGGATCCCCTCGGAACGGTAGACCGCGCTGGGACCCTTCCATGAGCCGTTGTCCTGCAACCCACCGTACACGTTGTAGGGATGCGCCAGGTCTACGGAGACCCGGTAGTACTGGCTGAGCGGGAGGCTCGTGACGTAGAGGAAGTGGTCCCCGCGGTCGTAACTGATGCCGAGCCCGCCATCGTCGGCTTTCATTATGTGGTTCGAATTGTGTGGGTTCACCCATATGAAGCGGTCGTCACCGTGGGTGCGGTGTCCGCGTGGCTGCGTGAACGTCTTGCCGGCGTCGTCCGAGTAGCTGTAGGCGTTCAGCATGTAGACGCGCTGGTCGTCGTTGGGGTCCACGAGCGGCTGACTCGCGTACATTGGGCGCGGGTTCCAATCGCTCTGGAATGTCCAGGTCTCCCCGTGGTCCTCCGAGCGATAGAGTCCGGCCAGGCGCTGCTCGTAGGCCGTCGAGGCATTGAAACGCTCTCCCTGCTCGACGCTGGCGTAGAGGATGCGCGGGTCGGCATCGTACACCGTGATGCCGATGCGGCCGATGTCGCCGGTCGGCAAGCCATTCTCGAGACCGGCGTTGGTCAGCTTCGTCCAGGTATCGCCCGAGTCCATGCTCTTGTAGAGCCCGCTTCCGGGACCACCACCGTGGAAGCCCCACGGGCGCCTCTGTCGCTGATACATCGAGGCGTACAGGACTCCCGGAGCCTTCGGATCCATGGCGATGTCGACCGCGCCGGTCAGGTCGTCGACCCACAAGATGCGGTCCCAACTCTCTCCGCCGTCACTCGACTTGTAGAGACCCCGCTCGTCGTTGGGTCCCCAGAGGTGCCCCATCGCGGCAACGTAGACGATGTCGGGATCGTCGGGATGTAGAATGATGCGCCCGATGTGATGGCTGTCGCGAAGACCCATGTTTCGCCACGTCGTGCCTCCATCGGTGGACTTGTAGACGCCGTCGCCCCAAGAGGAGCTCTGACGGCTGGCGCGTTCGCCGGTGCCGACCCACACCACGCTGGTATCGGTCTGATGCACGACCACGTCTCCGACCGAATGCGTGGCCTCGTTTTGGAAGACCGGGGTGAAACGCACGCCGTTGTCGGTGGTTTTCCAGACGCCTCCGGTTGCCGAAGCGAGGTAGAACACGCGCGGATCCATGTCGACCACCGCGAGGTCGACCACGCGACCGCTCATCGTCGCGGGCCCGATGTTGCGAGGCGACAGCGCATCCAGATCGCTACTGCTGATCTGTGCGCGGAGCGCGCCGGGCGCGAGCACGGACGTGGCCGAAGTCGCGAGCGCTGCCGCGACGAGAACAACGAGGAATCGCGACGTGTAGCGCATGGCTTATCTCAGGATGGACTTGCCGACAGGGATAGGGTTGAGGAAGATGTCCGGCCTCCCGCAACCACGCCACACTCTGGACGACCATGCTGCTCAAGCGCTTCTACGACGACAAGCTCGCTCAGGCCTCGTACATGATCGGGTGTCAGGCGACGGGAGAGGCGATCATCATCGACCCGCATCGCGATACGGACTTGTACGTGCAAGCGGCGAAGCGGGAGGGAATGGAGATCACTTTGGTCTCTGAGACCCATATCCACGCGGACTACCTGTCGGGGTCGCACCAGCTCGCCAAGCAGGCCGGAGCCACATTGCTGCTCTCCGGGGAAGGAGACGAGGTGTGGCAGTACTCCTTCGCGGAGCTGGACGGCGCCCGCCTCGTGTACCACGGCGATCGCCTCGAGCTCGGAAACGTCGCGATCGATATCCTGCACACGCCCGGTCACACGCCGGAACACATCTCGTTCATGGTGACCGACGGTGCGGCGTCCAGTGAGCCGATGGGCGTCCTCACGGGGGACTTCATCTTCGTGGGCGACGTCGGTCGTCCGGACCTGCTGGAGAAAGCCGCTGGCGTGGCCGATACGATGGAGGCGAGTGCGCGCGTGCTGTACCGTTCACTGAGTCGCTTCCGTGAAATGCCGCCGTACCTGCAGATATTTCCCGGACACGGCGCGGGATCCGCCTGCGGCAAGGCCCTCGGGTCCGTGCCGTCGACCACGCTGGGGTACGAGCACATCGCGAATTGGGCGTTTCAGTGTGAGACGGAAGACGACCTGGTGTCCGAGGTGCTGCAGGGCCAGCCGGAGCCTCCGGTGTATTTCGCTGAGATGAAGCGCATGAATCGTGACGGACCGGCGTTGCTCGACGGCCTTCCCGCTCCGAGACTCATGCCGGCCGCTGCTCTCTCTCCGCTGCTCGAGAACGACGGCATCGTCGTCGACATACGGGCCAGGGCCAGCTTTGCAGCCGGCCATGTGCCGGGCAGTATTCACGTGCCGCTGAGCAATCAGTTTCCCAATTGGTGCGGCTGGCTGCTGCCGTACGACCGGCAGATCCACTTCGTCGCGGATGGCGAGGAACAGGCTCGAGAGGCTGCGCGGGATCTGGCCTTCATCGGTATCGATGACTGCGCGGGGTTTTTCGACATAACCGCGCTCGCCGCTTGGAGCGCAGAGCACGACGGGCTCGAGACGACGACGGTCATCGACTGGGCGGCCGCGAACCAGGCGGTGCTCGACGAGAACGCATTCCTGCTCGACGTGCGCAACCTCAACGAGTGGAACGAGGGGCACGTGGCTGGGGCACACCACATCCACCTCGGCTATCTAACCGGACGGACCGACGAGATCCCGCGGGATCGACCGGTGCTGCTCTACTGTGCCACAGGGCACCGGTCTGGGATCGGGGCCAGTGTGTTACAGGCAGACGGGTTCGCGGATGTGCGCAACATCGAGGGTGGGACGACCGACCGGATCCGGCGGGGCATGCAGATTTCTCCCTCGCATTCGGTGGCCAAGATGCTCTAGATTGGGGGAGCTAGCGCGGGTTATTGCGAACACGCTCTCGAGCAGAGTCCCATGTCCGAATCGGACGAAAAAGACGAGTTAGTCGGCGCCGCCCGCTCGATCGACGCACTTTTCTCACGAGATGAGCCGGAGCCCGCGCTACGAGTGCCCGTCGAGCCAGAGGCCGAGCCTCCGCCGGTCATCATCGACGACGCCGCCCCGGCCGAGCCCACCCAGCCCGCCGAAACGTCGGACGACCTAACGTGGGAGAAGGCTCAGGAACAGGAGGAAGCACCGCTGCCCATCGAGGCATTGGAGGCGGACGCGGACGCGCTGGCCGCCGCGCTCGACCGGTTCCTGGCGACGCCCCCCATCGAGCGCGACGGCCAGGCGAGGGGGATTCGCGAGATGGCGATCGCGCTCCGCGATGCGAACGCGCTCGACCCTCTCGCCAACGCGGTAGAGCGGTTGGTGCTCGAGGCGTCCGATGATGAAGCGAGCCTCGCGCTCGCGGACCTCATGGTCACCGCGGGCGTCGCCAGTCGGTTTGCTGTCTGGTTGGGCCTGGAGCGCGACGAGGATCGACGGGCGAGGCTGATGCAGATGTGCAGATCGATCGGGCTGGAGATGGCCATCGCTATCTCGGACGCGCTTTCTGACACGACCGATCGTTTTGCTCGCCGGACGCTGATGGAGGCCATGATCAACATGGGCTCAACGGGGATGGTCGTTATCGAACAGATGATCGAGGATCGCCGCTGGTTCGTGGTGCGAAACGGCCTCGCCATCCTGGGCGAGGTCGGTGGAGATCGGGCGGTCGAGTTCATTACCAGCTCGCTCGCCCACACGGATGCTCGCGTGCGCAAAGAGGCGTTACTCGCGCTCGCCAAGGTGGGCGGAGAGGACGCCGGTATGCTGGTGTACGGCATGTTGGAAGACCCGGACCCAGAGGCGCGGCTCGCGGCTGCGATGGCGGCGGGTGCGCTCAAGGTGGAACGGGCTCTCAAGCCGCTCATACAACTGCTCGAGAACGAAGACGATGCCGATGTGACGGTGGGGATCCTGCATGCGCTGGGTCAGCTCGGTGATCCGGGAGCCGTCAACACCATCGGGAAACACGCCGTCGGCTCGTTCTTCTCGCGGCCGCCGGCCGGCGTGCGCATCGCAGCATATCGCGCGCTCTTCAATATCGGGACGCCGCACGCGCGACAGCTGGTCGACCAGGCCTGCGAGGACAAGGATGACGAGGTGAAGGGCGCCGTTCGCGAGATTCTAGGACGGCGGTAGGAGGCCTCGGCAACGCGGCTACACCGTTGCGAAGACGCGACCCAACGCGGCAAAGAGCAGCGGAACCTCGCGAATCGCCTGCATTGGAGAAGGCCAGGGATCCTGCGCGGAGTGCCCAAAGAGTCGCGTGACGGTCGCGTACGATTCCGCCTCTGAGGCCAACGCCTGTTGGATACGGAGGCCTTCGGAGAACGGAATCAAGTGGTCGAATCGGCCATGCAGGATGTGGATTTGACTGTGGACTCGAGAGAGAGGACCCACGGGGTCGATCTGGGGTTGCGTGCGCTTGCCGGCCGTCGCGAGCAGCGACGCGAGTTCGGCTCCATGCTTGACGTCGGGCTCTCGGTCCGATGGCGGCGCGATCAGATCGAACAGTGCCCGGTGGTCCGGTACTAGTCTCTCTCGCATCTGGACCTTGGCTTCGTCGTATTGCGCGCTCCAGGCGGGAGATCCCGTATCGCCGGCGAGGGCCGCGAGTCTTCGCAGCGCCGACGCCACCTCCTTGGTGTCCCCATAGCCCGGGATGTCCGCCAGGTAGTTGGCTGCGACAATCCAGCGTCCGTAGGGATCGGGTCGTAGAGAGAGCGCTTGACCGTCGTGTTCGTGATGGCCCGTCATCATGAAATGGATCGTTCGCTCGAGGTCACAGTAGCCTCCGAAGCCCAGCGCGCCGGCCACGTGAGCGCGGATCGTGGGGTCCCCGGCGGCGGCGACCGTGTGTGGAGCCCCGAACGAGAATCCCACGAGGCCATACGGGCCCTCGTGGACTTCCGGGGCGTTCCTGAGGAAGTCGATGGCGCTACGGACCGTCGGGACCGTCAAGTGAGGTGCCAGGTCGAGCTCGCGCCATTCGGGCACCTCCGGAACGATGACGGCCGAGCCGGTCGAAGCGATCGAGCGCGCGAAGCGAAGCAGCTGAGGGTGGGACCGACCGGGTCGGGTGATGCCGTGCATGACAACCCAGGCGGGCAGGGGCGTGACCGAGGCCCGAGGTCTCAGCAGCGTCGCGGGAATGGCGGTGCCGTCGCGATCCAGCATGACCTCTGCCTCCACCAGGTCGTCTCTGCCTGTCAGCCAGGTACGGGCGTATCGCAGGGTCCTGGGGAGGGAGATCGGCATGGCGAAAGCTACGGGCGACTCGGCCCGGGTCGCTAGGAGTCCGGCGACGTAGACTGGGGCGGCATTTACGTATTTCCGGCGGGTACCGCTTGCTCGTAGCGCTCCCGCCCGGCATCATCCCGGCTCAGGCAATTCAGGCGAAAGTATGGAGGAGCATCGTGAAGCGTTCATCCTTGATGTTGGCGTTCCTGACGTTCCTGGTTGCGGTACCGGTCGCGGCCCAAGAGGGCCCGCGGATCGCGCACCAGAACCAGCAAGGGCGACCGTTCAGCCCTGCCATCCAGGTAGGCAATATGTACTGGCTTTCGGGCAAGATCGGAGCGTCCGGGGAGACGCGTGCGATGACCGAGGGGCGGGTGGGCGCGGAGACCCACAACATCATGCGCGCCTTCCAGGAGCTGCTGCAGGAGCTCGGGATGACGCTGCAAAACACGGTGCGGGCCGTCGTGTATCTCACAGACATCGATGATTACGGCCAGATGAACGAGGCGTACAGTTCTTATTTTCAGGACTTCGCGGCACCTTCCCGGGTTGCGATGGAAGTGAGCGACCTGGTCGCCGGATCCGTGATCGAAATCAGCTTCATCGCAGTCAAGAACTGACGTGATGCACGGCTGAAGCACTGATATAGGACCCGGACCGATGCCGCTGGACCGCAGAGCTTTTCTCGCTGTGTTGAGCGGAGCCACGCTCTCGTGGCCCCGGGCGGTGGACGCGTTGGCACGACAACTCGCTCCTGGTGGCGCCCCGGACGACGAGGTCTTTTGGGGGCTCGTGCGGCGGCAATTCCTGATTCCGCCGGACCGCATCTATCTCAACAACGGTACCCTGGGGCCGTCTCCTCGCGTGGTGGTCGACGCGGTGATCGAGCACACTCGGCGCGTGGCCGAAACGCGCCCACCCGGGGTGGCATGGGACGACCTCAAACAGTCGCTTTCCGCTTTGTTGGGCGGGGACCCCAAAGGATTCGTCTTTCCCCGCAACACGACCGAAGCGATGAACTTCGTCGCTCACGGACTCGACCTCGACGCAGATGCCGAGGTGCTCACGACCGATCACGAGCACATCGGCGGCCTCGAGCCGTGGAGGCTCGTGACGACTCGCAAGGGCCTGCGCTTGCGTGTCGCGTCGTTGCCGGTGCCGGCCGATTCGGCGGACGAGTTGCTCGAAGCGGTTTGGTCGGGGGTCACCGACCGGACCCGAGTGATCTGCGTCTCGCACCTCACGTTTACGACCGGAACGGTCCTGCCGATCCGCCAGCTCGCAGACCGCTGCGCGGAGCGTGACATCGTGCTCGCGGTGGACGGGGCACATCCGCCGGGCATGATACAGCTCGATTTGGCGGCGATCGGCGGAGACTTCTATGCCAGTTCGCCGCACAAGTGGCTCTTGGCGCCTCAGGGCACGGGCTTGCTGTACATCGGCGAAGGGTGGCGGGAACGCTTGTGGCCCACTCTCGCCTCAGGCGGCTGGGACGATCTGTCACTCGGGGCGCACCGCTTCAATCACATGGGCACGATGGACGAGTCGCGATTGGCCGGTCTGTTGGCTGCCTCCGAATTCTTCCTCGCGCTCGGGATGGACCGGGTGGAAGCTCGAGTCCGATATCTGCAGGCGCGGCTGCAGGACGGTCTCGCCGCGATCCCCGGCGTCTCCACGGTAACCCCCACAGACAACAGTATTCGAGCCGCCATGGTCTCATTCCGTGTGGAAGGGGTGGAGTCGTCGGCGTTGCAGGGTCACCTTTCGCGAACCGCGCGCATACGGACTCGCGTGATCGGTGAGTACGAGTACGGCTGGATGCGTCTCTCGACTCACGTATACAACGGGCCGGACGACATCGAGCGTGTGCTGGAATTGCTATCCGAGGTGGCTGGCAGCGGTATTCCAGCTTGAGCAAAGCCAGGCTGAGGGAAGTCATGACGCACGAGATGTCGGAATACAGACCGCCGTACGGAGCCGCAGCCATCGCGGCGCTGTGTATTCTCACGCTTTACGTCATCACGTTGGCCCCGACGACGACGTTCTGGGACACCAGCGAATACATCGCCACCGCCCACATTTTGGGAATCCCGCATCCACCTGGGAATCCGCTGTTCGTCGTTCTGGGCAGGACCTGGAGCCTGTTGCTGGCGCCGTTTGGTCTGCCGGTCGCGGTTCGCATCAACCTGCTCGCCGCCGTAACGAGTGCGGCGGCCTCCGGTTTCTTGTTCCTGGTCGCGCACCGTGTGCTCTCGAGCTTCTCCGAGGACCGCCGGTTTGCTTTAGCTGGCGCGGGTGCTGCGGCGCTGATCGGGGCCACGGCGTACACGGTGTGGGGCCAGTCGACGGTGAACGAGAAGGTTTACACCATCAGCGTGCTCATCATCGCGGCGGTGACCTGGCTCGCGATTCGGTGGGCGGATCAAGAGAGGAAGGCAGGCAGCGAACGCTACCTGTTGGCGGCCATCTTCATGATGGCGCTCGGTTCGACCAACCACCTGATGTCGATACTGACCGCTCCGGCGCTCGGCATCTTCATTCTGATGGTCGCGCCCAGCGTGTTACTGCGCACGCGATTCCTGGTGCGCGTCGTGCCGCTCGTCCTGCTCGGACTCTCCTTCAACTTCGTGCTACCGGTGCGTGCCGAGCTCGATCCCGTGATCAACGAAGGCGCGCCCACGTGTGAATCGGTCGCAAGCGCCGCGCAGGCGATCTATACGAACGGAAAGTCGGGTTGTCCCATGTTGGCCGACAACCTGAGTCGCAAGCAGTACCAGACGCCCCCGGTCACGGAGCGGAAGGCCCCTTTCCGCTCGCAGGTGGCCATGTACCTGCAGTACTTCGATTGGCAGTGGGCGCGGGGGGTCGACGCTTCCGAACTTCCGGGCACGGCCCGGGTGCCATTTGCGCTGCTTTTCGGCGCGCTGGGGGTGCTGGGGCTGTATTCGGCGTGGAAGGCGGACCGGGCCATCTTCGCTTATCTGTTCGTGCTGGTCGGGACCCTCTCTGTTGGGCTCATCATCCAATTGAACTTCAAGTACGGGTACTCCTTGTATCCCGAGATCACAGATGGGCTGCTGCACGAGGTACGCGAACGGGACTACTTCTACGTGGGCAGTTTTCTGCTCTGGGGTGCGCTTGCCGGCATAGGCTTGGGCTGGGTCTGGCACACGATCGCCGGTATGGGGGGTGGGGTTCGCAGGTACGCCCGCTGGGCGCCGGTTCTGCTGTTGGCCGCGATACCGCTCGTGTTCAACTGGAGTTGGACGTCGCGCTCGGGGGACTACGCGGCCCGCGACTGGGCGTACGACCTACTCATGAGTGTGGAGCCCTATGGCGTGCTCTTCACCAACGGGGACAACGACACGTTCCCGCTTTGGTATGTGCAAGAGGTCGAGGGTATCCGCCAGGACGTGACCGTCATCGTTGGTCAGTACCTGATGACCACCTGGTACCCGAAGCAGCTGCAGGCGCTGACCCGCGTGGACCGTCAACGGGTCTTCGATGCCGACCTCGTTCCCGACCTCTTTTCCGACCCGGGCGTTCCCGCTGAGCCGATCGTCGATCTGACGCACGATCAGATGGACCAGGTCGCGGCGGTGCGCCTTCAAGAAGATCTACCGATTTCTTTTCCGGGCATTGTCGTGCGATACCCGGCCGACATGGTGCTCGACCGGGGACACCAGCTCGCGCTGACGATGATCACGGCCTCGATCGACGAGCGCCCCATATACTTCGCTTCGGCCGGGGGCCTGATGGCCGAGTTGGGCCTCGAACGTTGGGGGGTGCGGCACGGGCTCGCCGTAAAGCTCGAGATGAGGTCGCTGACCGCTGAGACTCCAGCCCGCTGGGTGCAGGGCAGCGAGGAGTTCGGTGGCACGTGGTTCGACTTGGAGCGGTCGCTGGAACTATACGAGAACGTCTATCAGTTCCGAGGCCTGCGCGACCGACCCATTTGGCAGGACCGGTCCACGTTGAACATTCCGTGGCAGTACTTCGCGATGACTCTTCAGTTGGCCGACGCCGCCAGGATCGGTGGACGCGACGCCGGACTCGTGCGGCGTCTGCGGGAAGACTCCGTCAATTTTCAGATCGTCGCGCAAGGCGGCGCGCGAGGTACGCCGTCGCAGTAGCCCCCTAGACGTCGCCTCCTCCATTGTCGTGGGCCGCCGCGTCGAGCATCGCCTTCATGCGTATGACCTCGTCAGGGTCGAGTCTCCGTCCCGACACCAGACGGGCCAGCGCTCTTTCCGTCGAGCCGTGGAAAATGTGATCGACGATCCGGCCGAGCGCGCGTCCACCCGCGTCCGGGGGACCGACCATGGGGAAGTACCGATAGGCGCGACCTTCCTGCTCATGGCGCACCATCCCCTTCAGCTCGAAGATCTGGAGCAGCTTCAGTACGCCCGTATACCGTACAGAGTGTACCAGTTCGTCCCGGACCTCGGCGACTGTGCCGGACCCTTCACCCCACAGGATGCTCATGATGCCGAGCTCCCTTTCGGTGAAGGCTGTTCCCTTCGCCATCCATCCCTCCCTCCGTCCAACATCGGCCACCTGCCTGCCGTCAGCTGTTTACGGCGGCTCGTCCCTGCGACCCGCGCCCTACACCATACGAAGGGGTTCGTAGACCATAACAGGTGAGGACGGTCCGTCTTGCAAACGTCGGCTGTGCGACGACCGAAAAGGGGGAACTCCGGCGGGGCGAGCGGGTGCAACCCACCCATGGATCGTCTGGAGTTTTCCCGCGGCGAGCTTCATCGCTACGCCAGGCATGTCGCCCTGCCCGAGGTCGGCCTGGAAGGGCAGTGGCGTCTCAAGCAGGGCCGTGTGGTCTGTGTCGGGGCAGGGGGGCTGGGGTCGCCGTTGGCGCTGTACCTGGCGGCCGCGGGCGTAGGCACGATCGGGATCGTCGACTTCGACGAAGTGGATACGAGCAATCTCCAGCGGCAGATCCTGCACGGCACGTCGGACGTCGGTCGACACAAATTGGACAGCGCCACCGACCGGCTCCGCGACGTCAACCCGCACGTCGAAGTCGTAGGCCACTCCGAGCGTCTCTCCTCGGAAAACGCGCTCGAGATCCTGAAGGGATATGACGTTGTCATCGACGGCACGGACAACTTCCCGACCCGATACCTGGTGAACGACGCCTGCGTGCTTCTCGGGACTCCGAACGTGTACGGTTCGGTCTTTCGCTGGGAAGGGCAGGTCTCGGTATTCGCCACCGAGGGTGGCCCATGTTACCGCTGCCTGTTTCGTGAGCCTCCAACGCCCGGGCTCGTACCCAACTGCGCCGAGGGGGGCGTGCTCGGGGTGCTTCCTGGCATCATCGGGTCGCTTCAGGCGCTGGAGACGATCAAGCTCCTGCTCGGTCGAGGGGATAGTCTCGCCGGGCGCCTGCTGATCTTCGACGCGCTCGAGATGGCGTGGAGGGAGATCGCGCTTCGACGCAACCCGGACTGTCCGGTATGCGGCGACGTGCCTACGCAGACCGCGTTGATCGACTACGAACTGTTCTGTGGGCTCACGCCTCTCTCCGGGGGGAACGCCGAGGCCGCGCGGGGCTTCGAAGAGCTCGACGCGTCTTCCGTGGCGGGGCTCCTGAAATCTGAGACGCCTCCGTACCTGATCGACGTTCGGGAGCCGTGGGAATGGGCGGTGAGCAGCCTGGCCGACCGCGGTGCGCGACTGATCCCGCTTGGAGAGTTGGGCGCGCGACTGGGCGAGGTGCCCAGGAAGACCCCCGTAGTCGTCTACTGCCGGAGTGGCCAGAGAAGCCGGGATGCGGCACGAGAGCTCGTCGCCGCCGGCTATGGCCCGGTGACCAACCTGAGCGGCGGTCTGCTCTCGTGGGCCGAGTCCGTCGACCCCGACCTGCCTGTTGTCTAGTCCACGAGTCGAGCGCATCCGGTGAAGCCAGCCCGTGCGCCCACTGGGTCACCCGCCGCGCCCGTCCCGCGGGTCGTGATCGTCGGAGCGGGCTTCGGGGGTGTGTGGGCTGCACGTGCGCTCGCTTTTGAGGTGTTCCCCGAACATCACGGTGCGAATGGCTGAAATGATCCGGCTGGACCTAGTGCATCGACTCGTACAGACCGACGGGCGGACGATCGGGTACGACCGCTGATTCTGCCGGGCGTTGGAGCCAACGGGCGTTTCTTGCCGGACCCTTCGCGCCGACGCACACTGGACGAGTGACGGCAAACCCATTTCAAGGACATTCTCAATGCGGCGCATCGCCCTCCTAGCGGTTCTGGCCTTCGCACTGCCGGTCTCCGCCAACGCACAAACGCACCTCATCGTCGGGGGGGGCCTCAGCCGTCCAATCAGCGATTTCGGCGATGCCGTGGACTCGGGTATG
>JAYZBT010000107.1:0-13375 GCA_036338615.1 Gemmatimonadota bacterium | reverse complement strand
CTTCTATCCGCGGCGCCCGTTGGCGCGCAAGACGGTTCCAGAAACGGCGAATGGCCCGCTTATGCCGCCGACGGCGGCAGCACGAAATACTCGGCGCTCGCCCAGGTCGATCGAGCGAACGTGGCCGACCTCCAGATCGCTTGGCGGTGGCAAGCACAGAATTTCGGCCGCAACCCCGAGTTCAACTACCGCGTCACGCCCATCATGGTCGATGGCGTCCTCTACACCACGGCTGGATACCGGCGCGCGGTCGTGGCCATCGACTCAGAGACGGGGGAGACACTCTGGGTCTATCGGATGGACGAAGGCGAGCGCGGCGAAAATGCGCCGCGGCAGAGCTCGGGGCGCGGCGTGTCCTACTGGAGGGACGGGCCAGACGAGCGCATCTACGTGATTACGCCGGGCTACCATCTCGTGTCTTTGGACGCCAGGACGGGGCTCCCCGTCGCCGCCTTCGGGGAGCGCGGCGTCGTCGACCTGAAGTCCGGTCTGGACCGACCCGTGCACCCCATCGAGGGCGCAATCGGCTCCAGCTCTCCTCCCGTTGTCTCGAACGGCGTGGTCGTGGTCGGTGCCGCTCTGCTTACCGGACTCGCGCCGGTGAGCAAGGAAAACGCTCCGGGGTTCGTGCGCGGCTACGATGCGCGCACGGGGGAACGGCTCTGGATCTTTCACACCATCCCCCAGCCCGGCGAACTCGGTCACGATACCTGGGAAGATGATTCGTGGCGCTACACCGGCAACGCCGGAGTTTGGGCGCCCTTCTCGGTCGACGAGGAACTCGGCTTCGTCTACCTGCCGACCGAAGCCGCGACCGGCGACTACTACGGCGGGCATCGCCTGGGCGACAACCTCTTCACACAGAGTCTAGTGGCCCTCGACATCCGCACGGGGGAGCGAGTCTGGCACTTCCAGATGGTCCACCACGGGATCTGGGACTATGACAACCCGGCGCCCCCGATTCTGGTCGACATCACCGTGAACGGCACGCCGATCGAGGCGGTCGTGCAGGTCACGAAGCAGGCCTGGGCCTACGTCTTCGATCGACGAACCGGCGAGCCGGTCTGGCCGATCGAGGAACGGCCGGTACCGTCCAGCGACATCCCGGGTGAGCGTACGTCGCCGACCCAGCCTTTCCCAAGCAAGCCCGCACCCTTCGACCTCCAGGGGCTCACGGTCGACGACCTCATCGACTTCACGCCGGAACTCAGGGCCGAGGCGGTCGAACTCGCCTCTCAGTATCGCCTGGGGCCCATCTTCACACCTCCCTCCCTGCAGGCAGCGGCGGATGGCACGAGGGGGCTCATCCAGAGCCCTGGGCAGGGAGGAGGCGCGAATTGGGAGGGGGGCGCCGTCGATGTGGAGACCGGCGTCCTCTACGTCGCCTCGATCACGAGTCCAATTGTTCGAGGCCTGTTCAACGATCCCGATCGGTCCGACATGAACTACGTCGATGCCCGTTGGCGCCTCCCGGGACCGCAGGGGCTACCGCTCATGAAGCCGCCATGGGGTCGGGTGACCGCCATCGACCTGAACACCGGCGAACACGTCTGGATGGTACCGAACGGCGACACCCCCGAGTACGTGCGCGATCACCCCGCCCTCGCGGGCGTAGATGTCCCCAAGACGGGAGAAGCGCGTCGGGCCGGCGCCATGGTCACTCCGACGCTGCTCTTCGTCGCGGGAGGCGGTACTCCGTGGCTGAGGGCCTACGACAAGGGAACCGGCGAGACCATCGTGGAGATCGAGTTGCCCGCCGGAGCCACGGGGACACCGATGACGTACCTGCAGGGCGACAGACAATACATCGTGGTCGCGGTGGCCGGGCCCGGTCATCCGGCGGAGTTGATCGCGCTGACGTTGCCGATGAGCGCCCGGTAAGAAACCCTCCGTTCAGCTCCGGATCATCGCCAGCGGGTCGACGCGAGTCGCGCGAAGCGCCGGCAGCAAGCTCGCTGCCACCGCGAGTGCCCACAGAGATGAAGATGCTGTGGGCGCGATACGTAGGACGGGGGTTCGGGGTCATGCGCGTGTGACCCGACCCTAGCTAAAGCAGGAGGTTATAGGCATGAAACAGGCGCTTGTTCTACTCTGCGCGGTGCTGCCGATTTTGGCACTCGGCTTCTCCATGGGGAGCGAACTCTCGGCGCAGGGTGACGACGACTGGGCGGTGGGGCACTGGAAAGGCACGCTGGTCGCGGGGCCCCAGCAGATCCCGATGGTCTTCCACCTGGCCAGCGGTGACGAGGGAGCGCTCGAGGGCACGCTCGACGTGCAGGGAATCACGCTCCCGCTCACCACGGTGGCGGTCGCGGACGGTACGCTCACCATGACGTTCGCGGTGCCCGGCGGCGGCACGTACGAAGGCTCGCGAGACGACTCCGGTGACGTGATCTCGGGCACGTTCTCGCAGGCGGGCCAATCGTTCCCGATGGACCTCGAACGGTCCGAAGCTGATGAACGTCCGCTGCGCCCGCAGGAGCCGAAGGCTCCGTATCCCTATCACGTCGAGGACGTGACGTTCCCGAACGAGTCGGCCGGCATCGAACTGGCCGGCACGATCACCCTCCCGGAGGGGGTGGGTCCCTTTACCGGGGTGGTACTCGTGAGCGGGTCGGGGCCTCAGGATCGTGACGAAGCCCTCATGGACCACAAGCCCTTCCACGTGCTGGCCGACTACCTGACGCGACAGGGCATAGCCGTTCTGCGATTCGACGACCGGGGGGTGGGCGCATCGGGAGGCGAATTCGCCTCGGCGACGTCGGAGGACTTCGCCACCGACGCCGTGGCCGCGACCTCGTTCTTGGCGAGCCGGGCCGAGGTGGCCGAGGGCCGTGTCGGCATCATCGGGCACTCGGAGGGCGGCCTGATCGCGCCGATGGCGGCCGGCTTGACCGACGAGGTGGCGTATACCGTGCTGCTCGCCGGCCCCGGCGTGGCGGGCCTCGACATACTCCGTGAGCAACAAATGCTCATCGCTCGCGCGGGCGGAGCAGCGCCCGCGATCATCGAGTTGAACGCGCGCATCCTGGACGTCTTGATGGAGGTCATGAGGGAGGAGTCCGATCCGGACGCGGCCGATCCTCTCATGCGCGAAGCCATGCGGGCCGAGATCGACAAGCTGCCTACGGACGTGAAGGCGGCGGCCGGGGACGCACTCGGCGAACCGCTGATCGAGCAGACTGTGCGGCAGTTCAACTCCGCTTGGTTCCGGTTCTTCCTCAGTTACGACCCGAGACCGGCGCTCGAAGCCGTGACCGTGCCGGTGCTCGCCGTCTTTGGAGAGAAGGACCTGCAGGTGCCGCCCGCCCAGAGCGCGCCCGAGATCGAGGCCGCACTCGAACGCGCCGGCCACGCCGACGCCACCGTGCTCGTTCTGCCAGGGCTCAACCACCTGTTCCAGGAAGCCGAGACCGGCTCGCCGACCGAGTACCAGCAGATCGAGCAGACGATGAGCCCTGCGGTTTTGGAAGCCGTATCTTCGTGGATCCTGCAGCGCTTCGGCCCCGGCACCACCATCAGCGACCGCTAGTCCACAAGCCGTGTCCGCCAAGCGCCCCCAAGACCTCGTATTCACGCTGTACGGTGAGTACCTGCTGCATCGAAACGAACCCATCTGGGTCGGCAGCCTCATTTCGCTGCTGCATCCGTTCGGGCTCTCGGAGGGCGCGGTGCGCACGGTCCTCTCGCGCATGGCACGAAAAGGGTGGCTCGACGGACAGCGCACGGGCCGGAACTCGTTCTACGACTTGGCGCCCAAGGGACGTCGGCTGCTGGAGGAAGGTGAGCAGCGAATTCTCCACCCCTCGTGGGACGGGCCGTGGGACGGATCCTGGTTTCTTTTGGCGTACTCGATTCCCGAAGACGTTCGGCACCTGAGGGATCGGCTACGCGACCGTCTGGCATGGCTCGGGTTCGGCTCCCTCGGCAACGGGCTCTGGATTTCGCCCCACGACGTCGAGCGAGAGGTGCAAGCGCTGGCCGAACAGTTGGGCATCGAGCAGCACCTGGAATGCTTCCGGGCGCAGCGCGTCGGTAGGGACAGGCCAGAGGCGCTGGTCGATCGCTGTTGGGACCTGCCGGGGGTAAACGAGCGCTACGCCGACTTCACGAGGCACTGGCGGCCCGAGTTGGCGCGGTGCGAGACGGGCATTCCGTCCGGCGACGTAACCGCCGAGGAGTGCTTCACCCTGCGCTTCGATCTCATTCACGAGTTTCGGGCTTTTCCTCTGGAAGACCCATACCTACCGCGGACCTTACTTCCCGAGCGGTGGCAACGGGGAACCGCGACCGACCTGTTCCACGCGCTGCACGATCTGCTCGAGGGTCCGGCGGATCAGTACGTGGACGGGATTCTGGCTGCCGCACCTTCGGTTCCAGCGGCCGCGGAGGGCTAGGACCAGCCGAACGGCCAGCGGCGGCACCTTCCCGGGGGCGTCGGAGCTATCTTCTCTTCAGCTCCAAATTCCAACCCGGAACTCGATGACATCTCCCTGCCCTAGCCGGCTGACTGCGCTCTTTTGCGGAGTCCTGCTCGGCACCGCCGCCTGTACGCCCCCGGACACGGGACGTCCGGACCGCACGGCAGCACGGTACCTACAGATCGTCGCCCTGGAGGACGCGAGGCCCATCGGGGAGGACGAGCTCGCCGCGCTCATCGGAGCGACCCGAACCAGTGACGACTTTCTGCGCTTGGCCGCGATCCGGGCGCTCGGGCGCCTGGAGAGCCCAGAGCACATCGAGGAAATCGCCGAGCACCTGCAGGACGCGGTCCCCGATGTTCGTAGACAGGCGGTCGACGCCCTCGCGCAGGCTGTGCACCGTAGTGATGGAGACGTTGCTCTCGACCTTCTGCTGGACCACGTGGGATCGGAGACGGACGCGGCGGTCCGAGGGATCTACGCGCGCTCAATGGGTCGGCTGCGGCTCCAGGGAAGTGACCGAGCCCGGGCCCTGAGGGCCATTCTCGACCTGAGCACGGTCGGCGGAGAGGACGCCCATCCCGAAACCCTGGTGGGCGTGGTACTCGGCCTCGAGGCGATGGCACGAGGCCAGCGGGGCAGTTCACTTGGCGAGCGCGCGGAAGGACGCTTGTCGAACCTGGCGTTCTTCGATCGCGTGCGAGAGCGCTTCGGAGTGCAGTCGGCGCGGGTGCGGCGGCTGGCGCTGTCCGCTCTCGGACAATCGGGTGCCATCACGATCGAGCTGGTGGAAAGTGGACTGAGAGACCCCGACGGGGGTGTGCGGACCGTCGCGGCCAGCTACCTCGATATCGCGGTACCCGCCGCGCGTCCGGAATTCATCCGCCGCGGCCTGCTGGACCCATCGATGGGCGTGCGCATTTTCACCGTCCAGCAGCTCTCGCGCGAAGTCAGGGATGAAGCCGTATGCACGAGGCTGATCGCCGCGGCAACCCGTGACGACACGGAAGCGGTGCGTGTGCTCGCCCTGGACGCCCTCGCGGAACCGTGCGACGACCCGAGGGCCCAGACCCTGACGTTGCGCACCATCGCGTCGTCCCTGGGGGCGCAAACGCTGATAAATTGGCAGGCGCCCGCGCACGCGCTCGTCTCGCTCGCCGGACTCGCGCCAGAAATAGCCGCTCCGCTGCTACCGGTGTACGTGACCCACCCGAACCCGTTCGTGCGCGGCTACGGCGCGCGCGCGGCTTCGATCTTGGGCCGCACCGAGCTGGTGCTCGGCCTGCTGGCAGACCCGGTACCCAACGTACGGACCACCGCGGTCCAGCTGTTGGCACAGGCCGGCGTCGACGGCACGGACGAACTGCTGGTCAGCCAGCTTTCGGCGGACGATCCGCAGTTGTTGATGACGGTGGCGCAAATGCTCGAAGGATCCGACCTGGGTTTCGCCGCCGCCTCCGCTGCGCTTGCCGCCTTCGAACGAATCTCCAAGGCCGAGAGGGAGACGTGGCGGGACTCGCGGCGCGCGCTGCTGACGCTCGTCGCCGAGCTCGGGTCCGCGTCGCTCGCCGAACGACTCACTCCGTTCCTTTCCGACTACGACCCCGTGATCGCGGAGCAGGCGGCCGACGCGCTGGAAGTCTGGACCGGGCAACCCCACACAGCCGACCCGCGGCCGCTTCCTCGCAGCGCGCTACCCCGAGTCGACGAACTGGTGGACCTGACAGACACCGTGGTGCTTCTACACATGCGGAGAGGGGGCACGATCGTCATCCAACCCCTTCCCTACCGCGCGCTGACCAACGCCCATCGCTTCGTGCGTCTCGCGAGAGAAGGGTACTTCGACGGCCTCACGTTCCATCGTTGGGCGCCGAATTTCGTGCTCCAGGGAGGCAGCCCGGGCGCGAACGAGTATTCCGGGGACGGGGCCTACTCGCGGGACGAAGTCGGCCTGTTGCCGCATTGGCGGGGCACGGTCGGGCTCTCCACACGCGGGCACGACACGGGAGACGGGCAGATCTTCATCAACCTCGTCGACAATGTGCGCCTCGACCACGACTACACCGTCTACGGTACTGTAGTGGCCGGAATGGACGTGGTCGATTCGCTGCTCGAGGGTGACGTCATCGTGGACGCGGAGGTGGTGCTCCAGCGGTAAGGTCGGAGGTCGGCCACCGGTAAAAGGGGCGGCAAAACGCTCGAGGGAGCGGACTCGGAATGGCGGAAGGCGCGCCGGCCGCCTATTCTGGCGGCCGAACGGGCCGAGGGACTCAACACGGGAAGCGCATGCAGCTCTACACGAAGATCTTGATCGGACTCGTCGCCGGCGGCGTGTTCGGCGGCGTCGCGAACTATTTCCAAATCGAGATGCTGATCAGCGTGTTCAGCCAACTCGAGGTGCTCGGTACCGCGTTCATCAACCTCATCACGATGATCGTGATCCCGCTGGTCGTCGCGAGTCTCCTGGTGGGGACGGCCTCGCTGGGCAACCTGCGCAAGCTCGGCCGCATCGGCGGCAAGACGCTGGCGTACTACATGACGACGACGGCGATCGCGGTCACCATCGGACTCGGACTCGCCAATTTGCTCAAACCTGGGGCCGGGATCGCAGACTCGACCCGGGACGAGCTGGCCACCCGGTACGGAGGGGCCGCGTTGGAGCGCATGGAAGTGGCGAACCAGGCGCCCGGATGGGTCGAGACTCTGCTGAGCATCATTCCGCGCAACCCGGTGCAGGCGGCGTCCGAGATGGACCTGTTGTCTCTGATTTTCTTCACGATCTGCTTTGGTGCGGCCCTGACCGTGATCCAGGACGATCGCAGAGACGCGGTCCTCAAGTTCTTCCACGGCATCAACGACGCTTCCATGACCCTCATCAACTGGATCATGGAGCTGGCCCCCTACGCGGTCTTCGTGCTGATCGCCGCAGTGGTCTCCAACTTCGGCCTCGACCTGCTCCAGAGCCTCCTGATGTATACCGGAGTGGTCGTTCTCGGGCTGGCGATGCACGGCTTCGGGACCTACGGGCTGATCTTGCGGTTCGTCGCAAGACTAAACCCCCTGCTCTTTTACAAACGAATTGCGGCGGTTCCTTTGCTCGCATTCTCGACGTCGTCGTCCAACGCGACCTTGCCGCTGACGATCGAGACTTCTGAGGAGAAGCTCGGCGTATCGAAGGAGGTCGCGAGCTTCGTGCTGCCGCTCGGGGCGACCATCAACATGGACGGGACGGCCCTCTATCAGGCGGTGGCGGTACTGTTCATCGCTCAGATCTACGGCATCGATCTGGGGTTCGCCGAGCAGCTGGTCATCGTGCTCACCGCGACGCTCGCGTCCGTGGGCGCGGCCGGCGTTCCATCGGCTGGCATCATCACCCTGATCATCGTGTTGAATTCGGTGGGCATGGGTGAGCACGTGCAAGCCGGCATCGCGTTGATCCTCGGCGTGGATCGGATCCTGGACATGATTCGCACCTCGGTGAATGTGACGGGCGACCTGAGTTGCTCGGCGGTCATCGCGCAGACCGAGGGCGAGACGCTCATGTCGGAACTCGCCGTGGGCGGCGCCGACTAGAGCGGAGCGTCGAGCGTTCGGACTGCTCGTGTGACTATCCGGCTGCCAACACTTCGCGCAGCCGATCCACGACGAGGTGTTGCTCGCCCTCGCGGAGTTGGCGCGTGCGGACGGTGGTGCCGTCGTATACGATGCTGGGTGAGCCTTCACGCAGCATGCGCTTGAACTCGCGTGCGCTGAGGGGAATCACGGATTCGTCCCACGAGAGGTCGACGTCGGCGTAGCCACCGTTGTTCATGGCGACGCGGGCCTCGGCGCCCGGTATACCCTGTAGTTGTTCGGCGACCCAGCGCGCGCGAGCGTTCCAGCGCTCGATTTCGGCCGCCTGATCCATCTCGACGGCCCGCTCGAGAGCCACGACCAGGGCGATGATCTCCTCCTTGCCCACCTTCATGCCGCGCCCGATGTGGTCGTTCGGAGCATTGTGAAGCCGGGCAGCCTCGATGAGGTCGCGCCGGCCGGCCAAGATTCCCGTCGACTGGGGAGCCAAGAGTCCTTTCCCGCCGCTGATGACCACCAGGTCGGCCCCCAAGTCCACGAAGCGCCGTAGGTTACTCCAGGGCGGTAGGTCGGACGCCATGTCGATCATGACAGGAACCCCGAACTCTTTCCCGATTCCGATCATCTCTTCGGGTAGGATCACCGTGTCGGGCGGAGGTGAAGACCGATCGATCGGCCGCGGCGGAGCGATGGGGCTGCTGCGCTCGGCCGCCGAGAGCGCCGGCAACATGGCCACCGTCTCATCGATACGCCCCCTGAGTTGCTCGCGGGATTCAACGTAGACGTTGCTCATGCCCGCAGCTCGATACGCGTGGTCGTAGCTGAAGCGATGGGCCTCCTGAATCAAGCAGTTCTTCTTTGGCCACGTCACGTCGGGCAACGCTCGGATTCGGTCCAGGTCCAGGCCGGTGAGACAGGCCGCGGACCCCAGCACCAACGACGCGAAGCCACCCGCGGTTACGATGGCGGCCTCGGCCCCCATCAGCTCCGCGACACGAGCCCCGGCTGCCTCATTGAGCTCGTGCATGTCCACGAAATACTCGTTTGCCTCCACCATCGCCTCGAGAATCTCGGGGGGCATCCTCGAACCGCCCATGGTCGTGATGTGCTCATGCGCTCCGATATGCGGACGCACACCCAGGAGGCGGGTATAGATGTTGTCTTCGAGCCCGGAAATCGTGTTCGCGTGCCCGCCGTACGCCAGAGGAGTCGCGGCCTCGGTCGTTTGCACGGTGCAGCCCGTCGTCGTCAGGGCACCAGCCAGGCCGACGGTCGCGCCCGCACCGAGGAACTCGCGACGGGTGACAAGAGGTCTGATCGTTTTTGGAGCGGTGTCAGTCGGGGTCATGTATATCTCTGAGTTGTGCGGGTTCCCTAGCTCGCGCCCGGCTTGCCGTCGTTCCAGAAGAGAAGCGCGTTGAACGCCAGCCGAGCGTCGTGGTGGTTCAGGTACCGGTGGAGCGGATTGAAGCTGAAGGCGATCACGCGCCCTGCACCGCCCCGACCCGCCGGCAGATCCAGGAGCGCGGCCTGATCCACGATCGCGCTCTCGTTGCGCACCATCCCCGACAGGACGTACGGGCGTCCGTCCCCCGCGCCATACCTGAGGACCACGGATCCATCCGGAGCATCGTCAGCGCGCAGCAGGGGCCCGTTGCCACGCAACAGATGCGTGTCGTCTTCGAATCCGAAGGCCAGGGGCGAGGCCCGGTGCGCGACCCGCGCGCTGATCACCGACGTCGGGTGCGTCAGGCCCTGCGGCGTGAAGAGGGACAGATCACGCACGATTCCGGTTCCAGCCACCAGCTCGGTGCTCCCGCCCATGGTGACGACCGTGCCACCGTCGTCCAGGAACGACCCGAGTTCAGCCAAGCCCTGAAAGCCCGGCCCACCGGTCATGTCATCGCTCGCGTCGGGCGTGCCATGCGAAGGGAACTGCTCGGTGCGCGTGTAGGGCATGGGTCCGAACCGTGGGTCGATGCCGTGCGTCCACCGCGTCGCATTGCCACGGGCGGGCGACACGAGGATCACGTCGAACCGCTGCTTCAGATCGCCGGCCCTGAGGTCGTCCTTGTCGATGGATTCATACTCCATGCCCATCTCGTCGAGCCAGTACCGCACCCACCCGTCCTCCTGCGTCGAGAACCAGGTGTGGTATACGGCGATCCGCGGCAGATCGACGGCGAAGACATCCACGTCCGGGACCTCCGCAGCGGTCAGGGAGATCCCCCTTTGCGCCATCACGCGCGCCTCCGCAGCGGATACGCCACGCAACACCAGAGTGCCCGCCGGCCACTCGGCATTCGCCGCTCGGAACTCTTCCGTGGCGGCGCCGATCGCGGCATCGGGAGCCGCTCGCTCGAGCGAGGCCAAAGCCGGTAGGAGCTCTGCCGCCCCGTTGAAAGACATGAGCCAAGTATCGGACCCTCCGGAACCCTCATCGACGACTCGGCCCGTCCATTTCACGGGCTCGGCCACGGAGACCAAGTCCCCTCTCGAGCTCTGGACGGCGGGGTCGTCGATGGCGGCGACGTCCACGCCGTAGATCAGCCCAAGAGTCCATGCGACGTCGGGTGCGGGGAAGTCGGCGTCCTGCGGATACGCCTGAATGCCCAGGAGATCTTCGGCGAAATTGCGGTACGGTTGATCCATCAGAACGAGGTACCTGCCGGAGTCACGCTCCCGGTGAACCTCGATGCCGTGCCGGCCCAGCTGGTTCACCAGATACGCCGCGCGGCCGGGGTCTTTCTGCTCGGACAGGGGCGCGATCTCGTACGCATAGGGCGCCGTGGTGCGCCCCTTCTGCCAGCTGTTGTGCCCCTTCTGCCAGAAGTTCCGCAGCATCTCGTCGCCATTTCGAGCCGCGTACTCCAGGGAAGCGAGCACCCCGGCTTGCATGTAGTTGCTATTGTTGCGCTGCGACCAGGCGAACGTGCGATCCGGGGGCATGGCCCGGTACCATTGACGGCTCAGCGCCGGATCGCCGGCGAAGCTCGACCCGGACAAGTCCCGATCGTACGTATCGGCACTCGAGTTGCCCAGCGTTTCGTAGAAGCGGCCCAACCCGTTGTGGTTCGCGGCGATCCAGGTCTGGTACCCTGGCCACCACGCATCATAGTATCCCCAGGTCCACACCCCTGGAGCCCCCATCGCCGTCAGCTTCTGCACATCCCAGTGCGCGAGCGTCTGCCATTCCGTGACCGTGATCGGATCGATGTTCGCGTTGTACGGCCCGGTGCCCATCGAGATGTAGAGCATGGGTACGGACTCGTGGAGGTCGTGCATGACGACCGGATGCCATCGCCAGAACATCTTGTAGCTGGACTGGGTGAGCCGGGACGTCATCTGGATCCCGTCCCGGTTGTTGTCATGGTAGATGTACTCACCCCAATACGGCACGGAACGGGGGAAACCGTCGTTGTATTCCCGGCCCTTGGTATAGCGGTGGTACCAGTCTACCTGGCGGTCCCGTCCGTCGGGCTCCTGCACGGGGTTGATCAGCGTCACGACGTTGGCCCGGACGCGCCGAATGGTCGCGTCCTCAGACACCGCCAACCGGTACGCCAGCTCCGGGACCATTTCGGGTGGGCCCATCTCCGGGGAGTGTTGGCCGGCCTCCACGTGGTACACGGGCTTGGCGGAGGCCACGATGCGTTCCATCGCGCCGCGATCCGTCACGCGCGGGTCGGCGAGCGCCTCCATATCGGCCCTCACCCGATCGAGGTTCCGGATCGTCTCTTCGTCGGAGATCACAACCAGGATGATCTCCCGTCCTCCTTCCGACGTGTTCAACTCCTCGACCACGACCCGGGGGCTCGCCGCCGCCAAAGCTCGATAGTAGCCATACAACTCGGAGGCCTTGTGTGCGCTACCTGGCGCGCCCGCGATCGTACCGAAGTAGTCCAGCGGCGAGGGCACCGTGGCGGAGTACGGCAGGGTGGCCACGGACGCCGGCAGGAAGCGCTCGTCGGTGGTCGCTTCCCGGACGAGGCGGGCGTACGTCGTGTCGACCGCCTGCTGCGGGACGGGTACGATCGTGAGCAGCGCGGCGAGGAGGTGTGCAGCCATGGGTGGGCTCGGCCTGGGTTGGGGAGAGGTCTCGGCAAAGTGCCACGGCGTGGGTGGCCCGGCAAAGGCGAACCACCTGCTCGCGCCAGCACGACTTGGTTAAACTCCAGGCCGCTCGGGCACGGTAGTGGCTGCCCGTATCATCGCGCCCCACAAGAACATCCCATGAAGATCGGACTCGTGGGCTTCGCCGGTTCAGGGAAGACCACCGTTTTCAATACGATGACTGGCCAGGACGTCCCTGTCGGATACGGCGGCGAAGTCCGCCTCGGCAACGTTCGCGTGCCCGACGAGCGCATCGACCGTCTCTCGCAGATCTTTTCGCCGAAGAAAACCACGTATGCGGAGATGAGTTTCTGCGACGTGCCAGGTGAACACGGCGCCGACAAGAGGGGGCTCTCGCCGCGAGGCCTCCAGCAAATCCGCGATCAGGAAGCCCTTTGCCTCGTACTCCGTGACTTCGACAACCCCACGCTGGAAGGTGATCCCAACCCCCTCGGCGACCTCGAAGCCTTTCATACGGAGTGTGTCTTCGCCGACCACGAGATCGTGGAGAAACGGCTGGAGCGCGCGCGCAAAGAGCGGGCAGATCAGTTGGAGATCGCCGCATTGGAGACGATGCTGGTGGCGCTCGAGGAAGAGCGAGCCCTCCGGTCGATCCCCGAGGCCGAACTCGACCGCAAGTACCTGCAGGGCTTCGGGTTGCTCTCCGACCGCCCTCTGCTGGTCGCGCTGAACCGAGGTGAAGACCGGGCCGCCGAGCCGATGCCCGAGGCGTTGGCCACCCGGATCGAGCAGTTGCAGGCCGCAGGGTTGACTCTGTCGGCTAGCGTCGAGTCCGACATTGCGAGCATGGACCCAGCAGACCAGGCCGAGTTCCTGTCGGATCTGGGGCTGTCCGAATCCGCAATCGCACGTTTCATCCGTGCCGCGTACGGCCTGCTCGACCTCATCTCCTTCTTCACCGTCGGAGAGGACGAGGTCCGCGCCTGGACCATCCGCCACGGCACCAAATCACGCCCCGCCGCCGGAAAGATCCACTCGGATCTGGAGCGTGGATTCATCCGCGCCGAGGTCACGCCCTACGACTTGTTCATGGAGTATGGCTCGGAGGCCGGCGTGAAGGACGCCGGAAAACTCCAGGTAGAAGGCAAGGAATACGTGGTCGCGGACGGAGACATCATGCACGTGCGCTTCAACGTGTAGCCACCCCGCCCGGTCGATAGCCACCAGGCCCCGTGCCCCCCCCCGGCGAGCGGCGAGGCTTCGTGCGAGGCGACTCTGCGGCCGCGGCCCCAGGGCGGTCGAGAGCC
>JAYZBT010000106.1:0-3651 GCA_036338615.1 Gemmatimonadota bacterium | reverse complement strand
TCCATGCTCACCGTGAGCATCGTGCTCGACGAGAATCCGGAGATCCGCGAGGAGGACTACGCCGCTACGTATATGGCGATCCAGAACCTCTCGCTCGTTGCGCATGCGACCGGGCTGGGCACTCACATCAAGTCCGGTGCGGTCATGGACGACCCGAGGGCGCTCGCGGCGGTCGGCTTGCCCGAGGGCGAGCGCATCATCGCCACCATCAGCGTCGGTGAACCGGCGAGGATCCCCGAGGCGAAGCAGCGCCGCCCAGCGAGCGATCTGACGACGTGGGTGCCGTAGCGGGGTCACCAGAGTAGCGCTCGCTACGCCGCATTCGGCGCCGGACGCGATCGCCCAGGGGACGTCGCGGTCCCATCTCCAGCGCTTCGTCAAGCCGTAGGCGCCGGGCATGACCCCACGCCCATGGTTGCCACGCACCAGCGCCTCGACCGGATGCGCCGGTAGCTCGGGAAGCGGCGGGACCTGGTAGCGCTCCGCGCGGGAGCCGCTCACGGGCGCGCTGTCACGGAACCCAGCCGCGAGTGCCCGCTCGGCGAGTAGCCCGACCGCGTCCGCGCGCCGTTGCGCGGCCTCGCGTGCGTCGCCGCGTATGGGGGTGGGTGACTGGTCAGGCTCGGTTGCTTCGCCCTCCTCCCTCGGTCCGTCCGCTCGCCTCGAGTCCTGTCCCCAGTTTCCGCGGAAACTGCTACACATGTGGGCACCTTCCGATGGTGCGGGATCTTGAGGATCACGGCTAACACCGGAGTCGGATCCCCCTCCACCCCCGCTCGTACCCTCGAAGCGCACCTGGACCTCGGACCGCGCCGTCGTTTGCGCTGACACCCACGGCCCCCGACTCTCTCTCCCCCTCGACCCCTGAGACTACGACCGCGACACGCGAGGATGAGACGATCATGAGAAGCCCCCTCGCCGCCGCTTCGACGGCGCTGGCACTCTCGCTCGTGGCCTCCTCGGCGACGGCCCAGACGATGCCGCCACAGCAGGATATGGAGCTCGCGCGATCGATCTTTTCGGAGCTGATCGAAATCAATACGGTCAACTCTGAGCTCGGCAACAACACCACCGCCGCTCTGGCGATGCAGCGCAGGCTGCTCGACGCGGGCTTCCCGGAAGAGGACGTGCACGTGCTCGTACCAGAGGGCTTTCCGAGCAAGGGCAACCTCGTGGCGCGCTACCGGGGTCGGGACACCGGCAAGAAACCGATCCTGCTCCTCGCGCACCTCGACGTCGTCGAAGCACTGCCGGAAGACTGGAGTCCGGATCTCAACCCGTTCGAGTTCATCGAACGCGACGGCTACTACTACGGCCGTGGCATCACCGACGACAAGGACGAGGCCACGATCCACATCGCAAACTTCATCCGATGGCGGCGGGAGGGGTTCGTCCCGGACCGCGACCTCATCGTCGCCCTGACGGCAGACGAGGAAGGCGGCCGTCGCAACGGAGTCGGTTTCCTGCTCGCCGAATACCGAGACCTGATCGATGCGGCGTTCGCGTTCAACGAGGGAGGGGGAGGCATGGAGAAGGACGGACGCAAGATCTCCAACAACGTTCAGCTCTCCGAAAAGAAGTTCTACTCGTTCCAGTTCGACGCGACGAACCCCGGAGGGCACTCTTCGCTGCCGGTGCGCAAGAACGCGATCTACGACTTGGCGGGGGCGCTGCTCGCGGTGCAGAACTACGACATGCCGGTCATGCTCAATGAGGTCACGCGGGCCTTTTTTTCTGAGACCGGTGAGATCGTGGGCGGTCCGATGGGTGGCGCCCTCGCGCGCGTTGTCGCGAACCCAGACGATGTCGATGCCGTCGCGTTCGCTGCTCAGTCGCCGGCATACAACGCCCGCATGCGCACGACTTGCGTTGCGACGCTCCTTACCGGGGGTCATGCGGCCAACGCCTTGCCTCAAGCGGCGGGCGCCACCGTCAACTGCCGCGTTCTACCTGACCATGCGGCTTCCGATGTCGCGGAGCGGCTCGAGCGGTTAGCGGCGCCGTTCGATGTGTCAGTCCGCTGGAACGGTCGGGAGCGGGACAGTCCTGCGTCACCCCTGGACCCTGCGATCATGGGCCCTATCGAGATGATCACCGAACAGATGTGGTCCGGCGTACGGGTGGTCCCGGTCATGCTTACGGGCGCCACCGACGGGTCCCGGCTGCGCGGCGCAGGCATTCCCACGTATGGCGTATCCGGACTCTTCGGCGACATGGACGATGTGCGCGCGCACGGCCAGGACGAGCGCATCGGGATTCAGAACTTCTACGAGGGTATGGAGTTCTTGTACCGACTGGTAAAGGCCCTGTCGGGCGGTGGTATCGCGTAGCCGGCGGCCATTTCGTGCATTAGACGCCCGTGACCGAGACAAAGAGAAAGGACTCAGCGATGACGAGGAAGCTTCGGACCTCCACTGTGCTTTTGATCGGGATCGCGCTGGGCGCGACTACCGGCATCGCCCAAACTACCCCTCCGCAAGAGTACATGGATCTCGCGCGCGGGCTCTTCGCCGAGCTCATCGAGATCAATACGACCGACAGCGAACGCGGCAACAATACGATCGCCGCACGCGCGATGGCCGACGCGCTTCTCGAAGCTGGCTTCCCGGAGGAGGACGTGCATGTGCTCGTCCCGTCGGACTCCCCGACGAAGGGCAACCTCGTCGCGCGCTACAGAGGGAGGGATGGATCGCTCAAGCCGATCTTGCTTCTCGCGCACATCGATGTAGTCGAGGCGCTGCCGGGTGACTGGAGTCCCGACCTGAACCCGTTCGAGTTCCTCGAGCGAGACGACTTCTACTATGGACGGGGCGTCACCGACGACAAGGACGAGGCCGCGATTTATACGGCCAACTTCATCCGCATGCGCAGAGAGGGTTTCGTCCCTGATCGCGACATCGTCTTGGCGCTGACGGCCGACGAAGAAGGAGGGCCCCGAAACGGCGTCGAGTTCCTGCTCGCGGAGCATCGCGACTTGATCGACGCGGCATACGCGCTCAACGAGGGCGGCGGCGGGATGGAGAGAGACGGACGCAAAATCTCGAACAATGTCCAGGCCGCGGAGAAGAAGTTTCTCTCGTTTTATTTCACCGCGACGAACCCCGGCGGCCACTCCTCGCTCCCAGTCGACAAGAACGCCATCTACGACCTCTCTCAGGCGTTGCTCGCCGTCCAGTCCTATGACTTCCCCGTGATGCTGCATGAAGTGACGGAGCAGTTCTTCAGCGGCTCCGCAGATCTCGTCGGGGGCGAAATTGGGGAGGCCATGCGACGCATCGTGGCGAACCCGGGCAACGCGCAGGCCGCCGCGACGCTTTCGGTCGACGCGGGTTACAACTCGCGCCTGCGCACCACCTGCGTGGCGACCCTGCTCGAAGGCGGGCACGCGCAAAACGCCTTGCCACAGATGGCGCGGGCCAACGTGAACTGTCGCATCTTCCCGACGCACGATCCGGAGGAGGTCGAGGCGAAGCTCCAGGAGCTCGCCCGCCCCTTCGACGTGACCGTGGAGCCACGAGGAGCCGCGACCCCCAGCCCACCGTCGCCGCTCACCGCCGATGTGCTCGGCCCCATCGAGCGCGTTACACAGCAGATGTGGCCGGGCGTGAAGGTGCTACCGGTCATGTCGACAGGCGCGACCGACGGGCTCTA
>JAYZBT010000105.1:0-4931 GCA_036338615.1 Gemmatimonadota bacterium | reverse complement strand
GTCGGGTGCACCCGAACCCGCTTGTGGGCTGCGTGCTCGTGCGCGGGGGCCGCATGGTCGGGGAGGGCTTCCACGGGGAATATGGGGGCCCGCACGCCGAGATCGTCGCGCTCGAACAAGCCGGGAGTCGGGCGGAGGGCGCAACGGCGTATGTGAGTCTGGAGCCCTGCGACCACGACGCGAAAACGCCACCCTGCGCGCACGCGTTGCTGCGGGCCGGCGTGTCGCGCGTCATCTACGGGGTGGCTGATCCCGACGAGACGGCCAGTGGCGGTGCCGAGACGTTGCGTCGAGGGGGGGTCGAGGTCGTGGGCCCGGTCTGGAACGAACGGGTCGGACGAGCCGAGAATCCGGAATTGTTTCACACCAGGCGGCACAGATCACCCTATGTCGCCCTCAAGTTGGCAATGAGCCTCGACGGGTATATCGCAGCGAAACCCGGAGCGCGTACCCGCATCACCGGCGTCGAGGCCGAGCGCGAGGTGCACCGTCTGCGTACCGGTTTCGACGGCGTGCTGGTGGGCGCCGGCACCGTGCGCGCGGATGACCCTCGGTTGACGGTACGTATGGCCCCGGCCGGACGGAAGCCGGTGCACAGAATAGTTTTGGACGCGCGGGCCCAGCTCCCCGTCGACTGCGCGCTCTTCGATGACATCGCGGAAGCGCCGCTCCACGTCTTCACGCGCCACGACGCCGACGAGGGCGACATCGAGCGGCTGGAATCCGCAGGAGCTCATGTGCATCCGGTGCCACACGACGCGGGCGGCCTCGATTTGCAGCAGGTCCTCGAGGTCTCCTGGGAAGCGGGCATCGAGTCGATCCTCTGCGAAGGTGGCGCCAGCCTCGCGGAAGCCCTGTTGCGAGAGGGTCGTGTACAACGCCTCTACTTGCTCATCGCGCCCACGACCCTAGGCACCGGCGGCGTATCGGCGTTTCCACGGGATGCGAAAGCAGTGGAGTGGAGCGCCTTCTCTCCCGCCTGCGCTCCTCAGATGTTCGGGCGCGACACGCTCATCGTTCTGGACAAGGAGGGCGACTGATGTTCACCGGCATTGTGACGAGCGCCGGCCGGGTGACTCGAACCGAGACGCTCGAGTCGACGCGCAGAGTGTGGATCGAGGCACCAGAGCTCACGGGAGAGCTCCGGCCGGGGGACTCGATCGCCGTCGATGGGGGGTGTCTTACCGCCACCGCCGTCGAGGGCGTTACGTTCACTGTCGACGTAATCGGGACGACGCTCGAGCGAACCGTCGCCGGAGGCTATGAGGTCGGTCAGCGCCTCAACCTCGAGCCGGCCATGGCTCTGGGAGATCGACTGGACGGACATCTCGTTCAGGGGCATGTAGATGGCATAGGCCATCTCATGCAGAGCGTGAAGTCCGGCGAGTATTGGATCATGGACTTCGAGGTCCCAGTCGCGGTGTTCGACCTGACGGTGCAGCACGGATCCATCACGCTCAACGGGGTAAGCCTGACCGTGAGCGACTTACTGCCGGATCGGGTTTGCCGGATTGGGGTGATTCCGTTCACGTATGAGCATACGAATCTCGGTGATCTCACCCCGGGCGGAGCCGTAAACGTCGAGGGTGACCTGATCGGAAAGTACGTTGAGAGAATTCTCGCAAATCGCGGGGAGTCGGAGAGGACGACATGATGAAGCTTGGCCGCGTCGAAAAGGCCATCGAAGAGATTCGCCAAGGGCGAATGATCATCGTGGCGGACGACGAAGATCGAGAGAACGAAGGCGACCTTGTAATGGCCGCTGAGATGGTCACGGCAGAGCACGTGAACTTCATGGCGAAACACGGACGCGGGTTGATTTGTGTAACGCTGACTCCGGACCGGGCAGACGAGCTCGAGCTCGCGCCGATGTCGGACAAGAACACCGACCCGCAGGGAACGGCCTTCACTGTTTCCGTCGACGCGCACGAGCGCTTCGGTGTCACCACCGGGATCAGCGCACACGACCGCGCCAAGACCATCCAGATCATGACGGACCCCGATACCGTGCCCAGCGATCTCCGCCGGCCCGGACACATGTTTCCGCTGCGCGCGAAGCCCGGGGGCGTGCTCAGGCGCGTCGGCCAGACGGAAGCCTCGGTCGATCTCGCTGGACTCGCCGGGCTCGCGCCCGTGGGCGTCATCTGCGAGATCCTCGACGAGGACGGCAAGATGGCGCGGCGACCCGAGCTCGAGACCTTCTCGAAGAAGTACGGCCTGGAATTCATCACCGTCGCCGACCTGGTCGCTTATCGGCTGAGGAGGACTCGTATAGTGGAACGAGTGGTGGACGCCGCCCTGCCGACTCGTTTCGGCGACTTCCGGGTCGTCGCCTATGAGAGCGTACTCGATCACCGGGAACACCTGGCCCTGGTGAAGGGTGACATCGGCGGCAAGGGGAACGTGCTGGTGCGCATGCACTCCGAGTGCATGACCGGGGACGTCTTCGGTTCGGCTCGCTGCGACTGCGGTGAACAGTTGGCAGCCGCGATGAGACAGATCGAAGAGGAGGGGCAGGGCGCGATCATCTATTTGCGCCAAGAAGGCCGCGGCATAGGGCTCGTTAACAAGGTCAAGGCCTATCGACTGCAGGATGAAGGGTTGGACACGGTCGAGGCGAACAAGGAGCTGGGCTTCAAGCCGGATCTGCGTGACTACGGGATCGGCGCCCAGATCCTGCTCGACCTCGAGCTGCACTCGATCCGACTTCTGACCAACAACCCCCGTAAGATCGTCGGCCTCGACGGCTACAACCTCGAAATCACCGGCGTCGAGCCACTCCGAGTGGAGCCGAGCGAGCACAACGAGAAGTACCTCGAGACCAAGCGCGCGAAGCTCGGACACCTGCTGTGAGCACAGACGGATCCTTCGTCGACCACACTCGAGGTTCCTACGACGCGAAAGGGGTCCGCGTTGCGATCCTCGTGAGTCGATTCAACGTGGACATCACGGAACGCTTGCTCGCGGGTGCGCTCGCATGCCTCGACGAGCACGGCGCGGCCAGCGACGACCTCGAGGTCATACACGTGCCGGGAGCCTGGGACCTTCCGCCCACCGCTGCGTGCGTGGCGCGGCTCGGCCGGCACGACGCGATCGTCACCTTAGGCTGCGTGATTCGCGGTGAAACGAACCACTTCGACTACGTATGCGCGGAGGCGTCGGCAGGCTTGGGTGCGGTGGCGCGCTCGGCGTCGATGCCCGTGCTCTTCGGTGTCTTGACCACCGACGACCATGCGCAAGCGGTGGCGCGCGCCGGCGATGGCAAGGACAACAAGGGGTACGAAGCCGCGCTGGCCGCGCTGGAGATGGTCTCGGTGTACGGAGCCCTGGAGGACGGGGTGGAGGGCGGGTGACCGAAAGCGAACGGCTGGGACTCGCCGAGCGTATCGACCGCACTCGAGCGCGCGCGTGGCTGCTACAAATCCACTACCGCTGGGAAAGCGCGAGTTTCGAAGGAACCCTGAGCGATGCCCTCATGGATACGACAGCGACTCGCCGCATCGCGCCGCGTAGGCTCCCCTACATCCGCTCCGTGCTCGCCCTGCTCGACGAGCACGTGGAGGACGTGGATGCGGCCCTGGCGGCCGCGCTGGACAACTGGCGGCTCAAGCGAGTATCGAAGACGGATCGGGCGGCGCTGCGCATCGCGGCCGTCGAGATCATGTACATGAGCGAAGTGCCTCCGAAAGTGTCGATCCAGGAAGCGATCCGGCTCGCGGAGGCATACGGCGGTGATGACTCGCCGCGGTTCGTCAACGGTGTGCTCGACGCCCTCTTCAAGAGGCAAGAAGGTCATACGTCGTGACCGACGACAAGCGCTTGCGCATCCTGGTCGTCAATTGGCTCGACCGGGAGAACCCTCAAGCGGGCGGGGCTGAGGCGCACCTGCACGAAACATTCGGGCGGCTCACCCAACGCGGTCACGAAGTCACATTGCTGGCCTCGGGGTGGAAAGGCTGCGAAGCCCACGCGGAGCTCGACGGCATCGAAGTCCACCGAGCCGGCGCTCGTTACACGTTCTCGCTGGCGGCGCCTCGATATTTCAGGCGGCGGCTTCGGAAGCGCCATTTCGACGTCGTCGTCGAAGACCTGAACAAGGTCCCTCTCTTCACGCGGTACTGGACGCACGCGCCGGTGGTCGCCCTGGTGCACCACCTCTTCGGGTTGACGGCCTTCAAGGAGGCCTGGTTCCCGCTCGCCGCCGCGACGTGGCTGCTCGAACGACCCATTCCCTTCGTCTTTCGCAACGCTCCGACGATCGCCGTTTCTGCGAGCACTCGAGAGGACCTCGGGCGCCGTGGCCTCGATGCCGAGCGCATCGAAGTGATTCCCAACGGGATCGACCTCTCGCTGTACACGCCGGGGCCGGCCAGCATGCGCACGTCCGAGCCGTCTCTACTCTTCCTGGGGCGCGTGAAGAAGTACAAAAGGGTGGACCTGCTCATGCGGGCAGTCGCGCTTCTTGAGTCGGAGGGACTGAGCGTCACGCTCCGCGTCGCGGGCAGCGGAGACGACCGCCCACGCCTCGATCGGATCGCGCTCAATCTCGGGATCTCGGATCGGGTCCACTTCCTGGGCTTCGTAGACGAGGTGCGGAAGCTCGAGCTGTTTCGAACGAGCTGGCTGCACGCTCTCACGTCGCCCAACGAAGGGTGGGGCATATCGATCATGGAGGCGAGCGCCTGTGGTACACCCAGCATCGCGAGTGACGCCCCAGGCCTGCGTGAAAGCGTCGTAGATGGTGAGACCGGCCTGCTGGTACCGCACGGGGACGTGCGCGCGCTCGCGGACTCGATCGCGTCGCTCTTGAACGATGAGCCTCGCCGCGAATCGATGGGCCGTCAGGCTCGGAGCTTCGCTGAGGGCTTCTCGTGGGACGAATCCGCGGACCGGGTTGAGGCCTTCCTCCATCGGGTGGTGGCCGGATCGGC
>JAYZBT010000104.1:0-7161 GCA_036338615.1 Gemmatimonadota bacterium | reverse complement strand
TTCTCCACCGCGTTCAACTACTTCGACGGCTGGCCTCGAATCGTGGGTGCGTGCTGCCGGAATCTTTTCCGGGGGACGGCGGGGCTGCAGGGTATCGCTCGAGAAGATCTGACCGGGGAGCACCTGAGCACCTGGTACTCGGAGTACAACATCTACCGCCTGACGATGTTCTACTCTCTGTTCGCCTCCGTGGCGATCGTCGCCGGCCTGGAGCGCCCCGTGTATCTCGTACTCGTGGCCTCCGCGCTCGCGTTCTTCATCGCGCCCGTGATCTTCTTCCTGAACTTCTACTACTGCCTCACGATCATCCCCAAAGGTGACCGGGCCTTCTACCCCTCGCCGTTTGCGAAATGGTTCGGGTGGTTCAGCTTCATCGTGTTCACCGGGATGAGCTTGATCCTGATCTTTTGGCGGATCTGGATTCCGGTCTTGGAGATGGTGACGGGAGGGGCTTAGCCGCTCAACGGCCAGCGTAGGCCCTGCGCTCGGCGTCGGCAACGAACTCGAAGTAGTCGGTCTCGCCCCGCTCCGCGCTGGAGCTCGCATCCCCCATCTCGAAGCATGCCGGGATCCACTTCACGGGAGCGGGCAGGGGACGGGCAGCACACGCCAGCTCCCAGAACCCGAGGCTTCGCACCGGGCCCGATTCCGACTCGTAGAAGTCCAGGAACGGGTCGGCGGCCTCCTTCAAACCCCTGAGGTACATGTTCATCCTGAAGTACGCGACGTCCAGGGCCGGATCGCCGAACGAGGCCGCGTCCCAGTCCAATACGGCCGAGATCCGGCCGTCATTCCATAGGACGTTGCCCGGCCAGAAGTCCATGTGAAGAAACACGGCCGGGGTCTCACGTAGGTCGCGGCGCAGCTCGCGAACGGCGCCGTAGATCTCGTCGGAAAGGGGATGGCCCGCCATCTGCTCGGGGTAGTGACCATCCAGGAAGTAGAGCCCCATCGTGTTGCCGTGATAGAGCTGCTCCCGGTCCTCGGCGGTCAGCCCGATGGCGTGGATCCGAAGCAGGATCCTGGCCAATTCCCTGGCCCACGCGACGGTGTCGTCCGGACGCGCGACCTGCTTGCCTTCGACGAATCTCGAGACGATTCCCGGCGTGCCGAGCACTTCACCTTCAGCGTCGAGAAGTATCGGTTGGGGCGATGGGATGCCGTGTTCGCGGGCGATGCGTAGTCCGTGGAAGTCCGCCGTGGCGCGAGCGGGGTCGGGGTCCTCGGTCAGGCGCTTCACCACCAGACGCTAGTCGCCGCCCTCGCGGGTCACGCAGTGGAGTATCTGGACCGAGTTGGTGAACGCGGTAGCCGCTTCCGCAACGGAGACGAGTCGATTCCCGGGAGCGACCGCGTCGAGGATTCGCTACAGCTGCTCGAACTCGGGCGCGCGCTTCTCCAAGAAAGCCGACATCCCCTCTCGCGGGATCGACGTGTGGAAGCTCCGGGCGAACTCTCCGATGGTGAACTCCGCCGATTCCAGTTCTCCCAACTCCAGCCACTTCGCGATGATCTGCTTTTGTGAGGCCAACACTCGCCTGCTCATGCCCAGGAACCCGTTAGCGGTTTCCTGAGCCTCCGCCATCAATGAGTCGACGGGCACGACCCGGTCCACCAGCCCCATGCTCAGGGCCTCGCGGGCATCCACGGTCTCGCCGGTGAGCAGCAGGCGGCGGGCCCTACCCAACCCGATCGTCGGCGGTAACAAGGAAGCCTCGATTACCGACGGGATGCCCACCAGGACCTCCGGGAGGCCCAGCACCGCGTCGTCCGCAGCGATGCGTATGTCGCAGGCAAGCGCCAGCTCCAACGCCCCGCCCAAACACGGGCCCCGGATGGCGGCGACCGCGGGAATGGCCATCGTGAGCAGCTTTCGGGCCGGTCCATGCAGCGCGGTGATGAATGCTTCGGCGGTCGCTTGATCCAGGTCCTTCATCTCACGTAGGTCCACTCCAGCGGAGAAGGCGCGATCACCGGACCCGGTTAGGATCACGGCTCTCACGTTCCGGTCCTGTTCCAACCGCTCCAGTTGTGCCTTCAATGCGACGAACCCCTTCCGACCCAGGAGGTTGAGAGGGCCCCGGCCCTCGAGCATGGCCACGGCGACTCTTGGTTGTTCCACGTCGGTATCGGTCATCGGTCCTCCCGGTGGTTCGAGCCGAGCCATCGTCGAGGCTTCTCCTCTGGGTCCATGTTATCGCTTAGGGGCGTTCACGGGGACAGGCTTCGAGGGCGATGCCGAGTACTGGACGTATCAGCACGGCGACGAGTCGCTGGTGGACCTCTCCTGGGGCTACCCGACTCCCATCGAGTCGTCGCAGGGGATCGCGGGGCTGATGGCGTTCGACAAGCGGCGGGTGAGCATCGAGGTGGAGTGACGCCCGAGAGGGCCCCGCGATGAAGCGAATTGCGATTCCGGGACCCGGCCACCATGCTGACGGGTGGCGGGAGCGCGAGAATCCGACGGTCCCACCAATCCCTCGTCATCAGCACGCTCAGGCGCCCCATCGGAGGCCAGATGCCCGGACTAGTTCCTCACGTCGATCCCGACGGACTGCTCGAATACTCGGTCGTCTACACGGACCGCTCGCTCAACCACATGTCTGCCTCGTTTCAAGCGGTTATGAACGACATCTCCGCCACACTGAAGCGCGTCTACAGCGCGCAGGCCGTAGTGGTCGTGCCCGGAAGCGGCACGTTCGGTATGGAAGCCGTGGCGCGACAATTCGGCACGGACCAGAAGTGTCTGGTCGTCCGAAACGGGTGGTTCAGCTTCCGCTGGAGCCAGATCTTCGAGATGGGCGGTATCCCGTCCGAGACGGTGGTGCTGAAGGCTCGGCCCGTTGAGGACCGGCCTCAGGCCGGCTTCTCACCGGCGCCGATCGACGAGGTGGTAGCCGCCATCGAGGCTGAGCGACCCGGCGTGGTCTTCGCGCCTCATGTCGAAACGTCTTCCGGCATGATGTTGCCCGACGCCTACATTCGGGCCATGGCCGACGCCGTGCACGCGGTCGGCGGCATGCTGGTACTCGACTGCATCGCCTCCGGAACGATTTGGGTGGACATGGAGGAGTGCGGCGTGGACGTGCTCATCAGCGCACCGCAGAAGGGTTGGAGCGGGTCGCCCTGCTGCGCCCTCGTCATGCTGAGCGCGCTGGGACTCGAGCGGCTGGCAGGCACGACGAGCAGCAGCTTCGCGTGCGACCTCGGCAAGTGGCACCAGATCATGCAGGCGTATGAGAACGGTGGACACGCCTATCACGCGACTATGCCGACCGACGCGCTCAGGACCTTCGCGTCGGTCATGGCGGAGACCGAGGCCTATGGTTTCGATCACATTCGTGCGCAGCAAGAAGAGCTCGGCGCTAAAGTGCGCGCCCTGCTCGAGAGCAAGGGCATCAAGAGCGTGGCCGCACCGGGATTCCAGGCGCCCGGGGTAGTCGTGAGCTACACCGACGACGAGGGCATCAAGACCGGCAAGAAATTCGCGGCGCTGGGCCTCCAGATCGCAGCTGGGGTGCCGCTCAGGTGTGACGAGCCCGAGGACTTCCAGACGTTCCGGTTGGGCCTGTTCGGCTTGGACAAGCTGCAGAACGTCGATCGCACGGTCGGAAAACTCGACGAGGCGTTGGGCGAGATCCTGTAGAGGGGACGCTCGAGCACGTGGACGGCTAGGGTCCGTAGGCCCCCGCCACGCGGGCGCGTTGCTGCACCAAGGCGAGTACCACGTCGATCGTGGGGGTAGGCACGCCCACCAGTCGCCCCATCTCTTGCACGGAGCTCACCAACGCGTCGATCTCCATGGGGCGTCCTCGCTCGAGGTCCTGAAGCATCGAGGTCCGGTGCGCGCCGACGGCGGCCGCGCCGTCGATCCGTCTCTCCACGTCCACCGGAAAACGAACTCCGAGTTCGTCACCGATCGCCTTCGCTTCGAGCATCATCGCCTTCGCGACGGCCCTCGTGCCGACGTCAGTCGCGACGGTGTCCAGAGTCTCCAAAGTCAGCGCGCTGATCGGGTTGAACGAGAGGTTGCCCCAGAGCTTCACCCAGATTTCGTCGCGGATGCGGCGCACGGGCGCGCGCAGCCCCGCGGATCTGAAGGCGCTCGCCAGCGCCTTCACGCGGTCGGTCTTCTCACCGGACGGCTCGCCGAGCGTGAAGCGGTTGCCGTCCAGATGCTGGATGACTCCCGGCTCCACGACTTCGGTCGCGGGATAGACCACGCACCCGATCGCGCGCTCGGGCCCGATGCCCCTCCACTGTGCTCCACCCGGGTCCACGGTCTCTAGGCGGCGATCCTTCCAGGGGCCCTCGAGGCCGTAGAAGTACCACCACGGCACCCCGTTCACGGCGGTCACCACTGCGGTCTCCGGCCCCAGTAGAGGCTGCATCGGCTGCACGACCGCCGGGGTGGAGTGGGCCTTGAGCGTGACGATCACGTAGTCCTGTGGGCCCGCTTCAGAAGGGTCGGCCGTGCAGAACGGATGCGCGACGCGCTCCTCCCCGTCGATGAGCAGCTTCAGGCCCTTCGCGCGCATGGCCTCGAGGTGCGGCCCGCGCGCGATCAGCGTGACGTCTTCTCCGGCGAGCGCCAGCTGCACGCCGAGGTAGCCCCCGATCGCGCCCGCTCCGTAGATGCAGATCTTCATTCTGACGCGCGGCTCAGACGAGCCCGAGCTGCTCGGCCAGCCCGATGCGGCGCGGCTTGCCAGTCGGTCCCTTGGGGATCTCGTCCAGGATCAACACGGTCTTCGGGACCTTGAAGCTCGCGAGTCGTTCGGACGCGAAAGCGCGGATTTCCTGAGGCTCTGCTTCGGCCCCCTCGCGTAGCACGACGGCCGCGGCGACTGCCTCGCCGAGCTTGGCGTGTGGCACCGCGAAGGTCACCACCTGCTGAATCGAGGGGTGATCCATGAGCGCTACATCGACCTCGAGCGGAGAGATCTTCTCGCCGCCCCGGTTGATGATCTCCTTGAGGCGTCCCGTCAGGCTGAGGAAGCCGTCCTCGTCCATGACGCCTTCGTCGCCGGTCCGAAACCAGCCATTCGTGAACGCCTTGGCGTTGGCCTCCGGGTTGTTCTCGTATCCCGGTGTCACGTTCGGTCCGCGGATGACGACCTCGCCGGTCTCTCCTACGGCGAGCAAGTCACCGTCGTCGTTCATGATTGCGACCTCGGGGCCCGAAGCGATGCCGACAGTCCCTGCCTTCCTCTCTCCCGGAGGCAACTGGTTGCAGGTCATCTGATGCGACGCCTCCGTCATGGCATACGCTTCGATAACGGGGACGCCGAAGGTCTCCTCGACGGCATGCAGTACCTGCGGGGGTAGCGACGAGGAGGAAGAGCGAATGAACCGCAGTCGCGCGTTCGCCACAGAATCCGGGTTGCGGGAGGATCGCGCGAGGATGGTCTGGTGCATCGTGGGCACCGCCGAGTACCAGGAGGGTGCCACGTCGTCGAGCCACGAGAAGAACTTCAGCGCGTTGAAACCGGGCGTGCATACGACCTCTGCGCCGGTCGACAGCGACGAGAGCACGGGCGCCATGAGGCCGTGGATGTGGAAAAGCGGCATTACGTTCAGGCAGCGATCCGCAGGCTCGAGACGGAGCGTGGTTCGGATGTTTCTGGCCGACGCGCATACGTTGCGGTGAAGCAGAGGTACGATTTTGGGTCGAGCTGTCGTGCCTGACGTGTGCAGCACGAGCGCGATGTCGTCGGGGCCTGCCATGCCCGGGTTCATGGCGCCGTCAGCGCTGTCACCTCCGGCGCCGAGGTCCACGAGATCGAAGACTCCCGCGGGGGCGCCATCGGGGACCCGCAGCTCGACGACGTTGATGCCCAGTTCTCTCGCGCTGTCGATGGCTTCGGACTCGCTGCCCTCTTCGACCACGAGTGCCTTGGCCCCCAGGTCATCCAAGTAGAAGTCGTACTCCTTGCGCCTGTATCCGGGATTGAGCGGCGCGGTTGTCGTCCCCGCGGCGATCGCGATGAACGCCGAGGCCATTTCGGGCCCGTTGGGGAGCACGATGGCTACCCGGTCACCGCGACCGATCCCCATCCGGTTCAGCGTGGAGACGGTGCGATCGACGTGCTCCCTCAGTCCGGCGTACCTGAGCGATGTGCGTCCCGGGGCGCCGATCGCGTTCGCGTCGGCCGCCCCGCATTCGAGCAGGGCTCGGACAGTCCTGGCTTCAGACATTGTGGCGCGTTCTCGGGTGGTGAGAGGTCATCGACCGGCTACCAGCCGGCCGCGGATGTGATGCGGCCCTCATAGATGTACTTGACGGCCATGAAGTGCTCGGCGCTCCACACACTCGAGCGCTGTCGACGATGAATGACGTCCCCGGGCGAGTAGGGCCGCGTCCAGCGATGTACTTCCTCACCCGATTCATCGTGCAACACGAAGTGCAGTTCCAGCGCCTCCGGCCCGGTGAGTTTTGCCAGCTCCCACGCCAGCGTGACCAGCGTGTGCACGCCCGCCCCCTCCCTCCACCAAATCAGGTCGCCGCCGAGCATATTCGCGGGCATAGTGTGGGGCATGGGCGGGTGCACTCGGTAGCGGGTCGGAACTCAACGCCAGAGCGCAACCTACGGTGTGAGGTTGAGCCGCACCAAGGACCCACAGGCGCCCCTACGTCAATGGCCTTTGGGCGTATGTAACGGGTCGTATGCACCTCCACCTGGCCGATGAGGTATGAATGACTCACAGACTTTCTCGAGCCAGGAGCGCAGAATGCAGGACCGGTCCCCTAGAACGATGGTGCAGGTCGGTGCGTGGTGGCGTCTAGCTCTCTTGGTGGCCGGCGCCTTCGCGCTCGTGGCCCTGCCCGCTCCGGGAGCCGCACAAGACGAAGCGGCGGCGCTCACCCCAGGCGAAGCGCTGTACGAGATCCAATTGGCGGATGGATCCGTATTGTTCGCGCGCGTGGCTGAGGTAGAAGACGAGACGATTGTCCTGGTCACTTTGGGCGGGGCTCGAATCGAGGTCGAGCGCTCGCAGATTCGGGGAGTCCGTCTCGCGGAGGGAAGAGTCGTCGAGGGCGAGTTCTGGAGGGAGGATCCGAATCTGTCGCGGCTCTTTTTCACCGCCACCGGTCGCGCGCTCGAGAAGGGTGAGGCATACCTCGGCACCTACTTGATCGTGCTCCCGTTCTTCGCCGTC
>JAYZBT010000103.1:0-7454 GCA_036338615.1 Gemmatimonadota bacterium | reverse complement strand
CTCTCGGGGAGAAGGGACCGGGGGGCTTCTCATGCGGGCCTTGGTGCATGAGACCGAGTGCGCCGGCATCTGGACGCTGCAGGCGGGCATCTTCCCCGAGAACGTCGCGTCGATCCGGGCGCATGAACGCGTCGGCTTTCGAGTTGTCGGCACCCGCGAGCGCATCGGCAGATTCCACGACGGGCGCTGGCGCGATACGGTCCTGATGGAGCGCCGCAGTGCACTCGTAGGGCTGGACTGATCGCTGAACTAAGGCGTGATGCTGGCGGAGTACGACGTGGTGAATTCCATGAACTTGCTGATCTCCGTCATGTCCGTGCCCACGAAGCGAATCGTGTGGCTGTCGACGCGATCGACGTTGGGTAGGTACGCCATCAGCTCGGCGGGCATGTAGCCCTTGAAGGAAATGTCGAGCTCGATGGGCCCTTCGAGCACGTAGGGGCGGAAGCGATCCAGGTCGGCGAGCGCGGCGCGCACTTTCTCTGCGATGAGCGCGTACGATGCGTCGGGCATCAGGGTCCGGGCGCTGTGGAAGCCGAGTGACCACTTCACGACCGCACCCTCCATGTCCCCGATCACACGACGGGCTTCGTCCACCACCGCATCATCGCCCGAGATCATGACCACGGGCACCCCGAAATCACCCGCGATCGCGGCATTGATGCTGGCCTCCAGCATGTCGACCCCGTTGAGCCGCACCGCGGTGAGGTTGGCGCTCGACATCGTGTGCGCGCGCACGCCTGCGGTATTGGTGGTGCTGGAGTGATATCCGATGAAGATGGCCGCGTCGAATGTTTCGTCGATGCCCTCCATCATCATGTGCGGTCGCGGCCAGGATCGGATCAGTTGGATGTCGGAAGGCAAGTCCTCGATGATCAGGTTCTCCCCGTTCCCGTGTGAGTCCGAGACCAGGATCTCGGTCGCACCCATCTCGCGAGCCGCCGCGATCGCCGCGTTGACCTCCTTGGTCATGATGACGCGGAAGCGCTGATACTCGAAGCCCGACGGTCCGAGCTGGTCCCCAGTGACCACCCCGACCACGCCCTCCATGTCGGCGGAGATGTATACCTTGAGGCCGTCCTGTTGAGCGGCAGCCGGGTCGGCGCCGCCGAATAGCGTGACCGCGATCACGACGAAAACGAAGCTCTTCATTTTTCCTCCGGGGCCCTCGGGCGGGTTACGTCGCATGAAGGGAGACAATAGGGAACGCGCGTATCTTCGGGGGTAGCCAGGAGTGCGGCAACACCAGGGGGAAGGCGTGGAGCGGCGGGATTCATGTTAGAAGCGATAGTAACCGCGGTCGTGACGCTGATCGCGAACCTTGTATACATCGACCTCAGGCGTAAAGGCGTCGGTGGGTTCACTCGGTTCGTTTCCTTCTGGATGGGCACGCCTTGGTCGTGGGTGTCGTTCTTCATGGTGCCGGAGGGAAGTCAGCCGAAGTTCCAGCCGCCACCCGACGACGACGCGCGCCTGTTTCGGGAGGTGCGGCGGGATCGACTGTTGAGAGAACGTGCCGAGCGGAGACTGTCCGCCGAAGATCCGGATCGAGGGGCGGCGGCGCCCGAACTCTGAGCTGGTCCACTCCGGACCTCTCTGTACCGTGAAACGGGGAGGTCCCTTGCAGGGATCGCTCACATCCGAACAGGTGCCGGTCCCGATCGGCGCGTACCGACCCGGGCGCCGAGATCTGAGTGAGCTGGCGCGGTTGGCGATCCCGGTGGCGGTCGTTCAGGTCGGGATGATGGCCATGGGGGCGATCGACACCGTGATGGTGGGGCGCCTGACTCCCACGGACCTGGCGGCGGTCGCCATCGGAAACTTGTACTTCTTAGGCATGGCGGTCTTCGGTATGGGGGTGCTCTTCGCTCTCGATCCGGTGATCTCGCAGGCGGTCGGGGCAGGCGCCGCCGCCGCCGTGGCGCGCGGTGTACAGCGCGGCGGTGTGCTCGCCGTAGGACTGACCGTGCTCGCGTCCCTGCTGCTCCTTCCGGCCGAGCCCATTCTGGGGGCGCTTCGGCAGCCGCCCGACGTGGTGCCGATCGCCGCCGGGTATGCCGGTGCATCGATTCTCGGCGTCTACCCGTTCTACACCTTCGCCGTCATCCGCCAGAACCTTCAGGCGATGAGCAAGGTGCGCGCGATCGTCTGGACGGTGATCGCGGCCAACGCGGCCAACGTCGCCTTCAATTGGGTGTTCATCTACGGCAACCTGGGCGTGCCCGAGATGGGTGCCGTGGGCTCCGGGTGGGCGACGAGCCTCTCCCGTTGGTTCATGCTGCTGATGTTGCTCGTCGTCGCCTGGCCGTTACTCAGGCGTTCGCTGCGGCCATTCCGGCCCGAGGCGATGGCGCTCCCGCCCCTGGTGCGTCTGCTGCGCGTAGGCGCCCCGATCGGGGGGCAGCAGCTGCTTGAGTTCGGCGTGTTTGGAGCCGCCGGCTTGCTCATGGGACTCATGGGGACGATCGCCGTGGCCAGCCACCAGGTCGCACTCCAGCTCGCCGCGCTCACCTTCATGGTTCCTGTCGGGGTCGCGCAGGCCACGAGCGTCCTCGTCGGCCACGCGGTCGGGCGCGGCGACCCGCCCGGCACTCGCCGCTCGGCCGGTGCCGGGCTCCTGGTCGGCGCCGCGTTCATGAGCGTCACGGCGGCGCTTTTCATTCTCGTTCCGGAGCCGCTGGCGGCGATCTTCACGGACGATCGCCAGGTGATCGCGACCGCGGCGATGCTCCTCCCCATCGCGGGTGTCTTCCAGATCTTCGATGGGCTGCAGGTGGTGGCCGCGGGTGTGCTGCGGGGGGTGGCGGACACCAGGGTCCCGATGATCTTGAACTTCGTCGGATTCTGGCTGGTCGGGCTTCCCGTGTCCGTCGGGCTGGCGTTCTGGTTGGACCGGGGGCCGACCGGGGTGTGGTGGGGGCTCGCGCTCGGCATCGGGATCGTCGCGATTCTCTTGCTGCGCCGGATCCGCATCAGATTTGGAAGGGAGTTGAGACGCTTAGTCATCGACGAGCCCGAACAGCAACAGGTGAGCAGCGTATGATGGAAGCTCAGGAACGACACATCGAAGTGCCGAAGACGGCACGGTATTGGGTCTTGGGCGAAACCGAGGGCTCCCCGGATGAGGTCTGGTGCGTTCTCCACGGCTATCGGCAGTTGGCAGGCCGCTTCATTCGACGCTTTCAGGGCATCGGCGGCGGCGGTCGACGGATCGTGGCCCCGGAGGCGCTGTCGCGCTTCTACGTGGGCCGGCAGCCCGGTCGGCATGGACCGGAATCCGTCGTGGGTGGAACCTGGATGACGCGGGAGGAACGCGAGAACGAGATCCGTGACTACGTGCGCTACCTGGACCTGCTCTACGACGAGGTCGGGGTCGCGGGCGCGGCCACCACCGTACTGGGGTTCTCGCAGGGCGTCGCGGCTGCGGCGCGCTGGGTCACGTATGGAGCCGTGCGTCCGCAGCGGCTGATCCTCTGGGGGGATTACGTACCGCCCGATCTCGATATGGCGAAGGCTCGTGCCGCGCTCGCCGATACCGAATTGCTGATCGTGCGCGGGACCGAGGACCCGGCGCTCAACGAGACTCTGCGTGCTCAGGAGCAAGAGCGCCTGGAGGCATCGAGGATCGCGTATCGACTGGTTTCGTACGACGGCGGGCACGACATCCATGCCGAGACGCTGGCGCAGCTAGCGACCCGCTAGGAACTCCCCTACGAAGTCGATCTCGGTTTCGAGCTCGTAGCCGAGTTCTCGGCGCACCGTTTCCTGCGCGAGGTCGATCAGATGCCGGACCTCGTGCGCCGTCGCACCGCCCAGATTGACCACGACGTTCGCGTGCTTGTGGAAGATGCCCGCACCTCCGTATACGTGCCCCTTCAGCCCGCATTCGTCGATGAGCCGCCCGGCGCCGATGCCGTCGATCTTCTTGAAAATGGATCCGGCGCACGGATAGAGCCAAAGGTCGGGGTGCCGTTCGTCCCGCCACTCCAGGTTGTCTCGCATGACCTGCCGAAGCTCGGGCGTCGGCTGTGCTTCGAGGCGAAAAGTCGCCGATAGCACGACATCGTCGCGGTGGTGCAGAATGCTCTCGTCGTATCCGAATTCGAAGTACTCGACACCCACCGTCCTGCGTTCGCCCTCTTCGGTCAGCAGATCCGCCGATTCGAGGATCTCTGCGATGAAGACCGTGCGCTCCCTTTCCGGTGCGGGCGAGAGGAAGTGCAGATTCTGCCAGAGCGCGCCCCCCACGGTGCTGGGGATGCCCACATAGTGGTGAAGCCCTCCGAGTCCGCGCGAGACGGTCGCATCGATGAGATCGGGATAGGTCTCTACCCCGGCCCCAGCCCGGACGCTCGAGTTGTCGAGGAACTCGATGCCCGCGACCTCGGATCGGATGATCAGCCCGCGAAAGCCGAGGTCCCCGACCAGGATGTTGGCGCCTCGCCCGAGCAGGAAGTGCGGGATTCCCAGTTCGCGCGCGGTCTGGATTGCGAGCACCAGATCATCGGGGGTTTGCGCTCGATATAGGAGGTCGGCCGGCCCACCGATGCGGAACGTGGTCATGGCTGCGAGCTTGACGTCACGCTCGATTCGGTGCGCGCCGAGCGCTTCCGTGAGGGCTTGTTTCGAGTCGATCATGAGCGTCATGGGATCCCGGGACACTGGCGTGGCGTAGACACGGCGGGCAAACATAGCTCTGGGCTCCGAAGCCTGGTAGCTTGGCCCGCCCTCGTCCCCGGAACTCCTCGAAACTGGCAATCCATGCGTTCTCCCGCGCTCCTGATGTCCCTGTTTCTGCTATCCGTAGCCGAAGCCACGGCGCAGAGTCCTATTCGGTATGCGATTTCGTTTGCGAACCGCGCGCACCACGAAGCCGAGATCACGGTCTCTTTCACGAACCTGGACGACCGACCCCTGCAACTCCGGATGAGCCGCTCGTCACCCGGCCGCTACGCGCTGCACGAGTTCGCCAAGAACGTCTACAATTTCCGGGCCACGGGTGAGGGCGGGCGAACCGTGACGGTGTCGCGTCCCAATCCACATCAGTGGGATGTCGCGGGACACGGGGGGGCCGTTTCGGTGACGTACACTTTGTACGGAGACCACGCGGACGGCACCTACGCGGGCATCGACCGCACGCATGCGCACCTGAACATGCCGGCGACTTTCATGTGGGCGCGGGGCACCGAGCAGCGCCCCATCGAGTTGGCCGTGCACGTGCCCGACGGGAGCGGCTGGCGCGTGGCCACGCAACTGGCCGCCACGGACGACGCCTTCCACTTCGAGGCGCCGGACCTGCAGTACTTCCTGGACAGCCCCACGGAGGTTTCGGACTTCTGGGTGCGCACCTGGCAGTTCGGGGGTCAGAGCTTTCGAGTCGCGCTGCACCACCAGGGCTCGGTAGCCGACGCCGAGCGGTATGCAACGGCCACCGCGGCGATCGTCGAAGCGGCTGAGTATGTATTCGGCGAACTCCCTACCTTCGACCACGGCGAATACACCTTCCTGGCGTGTTATCTGCCGTGGGTGGCCGGGGACGGCATGGAACACCGGAACTCGACCGTGCTCACAAGCACGAGCTCATTGGAGAGCAACATGACCGGAGTGCTGGGCACGGTCGCGCACGAGTTCTTTCATGCCTGGAACGTCGAGCGTATTCGGCCGAGGAGCCTGCAGCCGTTCGACTTCGAGCGCGCCAACATGTCGGGCGAGCTCTGGTTCGCCGAGGGCTTCACGAGCTATTACGACGACGTGTTTCTCTGGCGGGCCGGGATCATCGACGACGAGGCCTTCGCCGGACGCATGGGCGGGATCGCGAACAACGTGAGCAACGCACGCGGTCGCGAGTTTTTCTCACCGGTGGAAATGAGCCGACAGGCGCCGTTTGTGGATGCAGCGACCGCGGTCGATCAGAACAACCGTAACAACACGTTCCTGTCGTACTACACCTGGGGCTCGGGCATTGCCATGGCGCTCGACTTGACCCTTCGTGCCGACGGGCAAAGCGTGACGCTGGACGACGTGATGCGAGAGATGTGGCGGACCCATGGCGTGACCGCGGTACCGTACGAGGTACCCGACGTCGAGGCCGCGCTCGCTCGCGTGACGGACAACCCCGCGCTCGCCCGCGACTTCTTCGATCGATACGTGCGTGGTCGCGAGGCCCCGGATTTCCAGAGATTGCTCGGCGCCGCCGGTATCGTGCTCGCCCCGGCATTTCCGGAACGAGCATGGCTCGGGTCAGGACTTCAGGTGTCCGACGGCGAGGCGATCGTGACCGGCACCCCGACCCTCGATTCGCCGCTGTTTCGAGCTGGGCTGGATCGAGGCGATCGAGTGCTCGAAATCGGGGGCGGCACGGTCACTTCCATCGGCCAGTTGCGGGGATACCTGGAGAGTCGAGCGGCGGGCGAGGTCGTGACCGTGCGCTTCGAGAGCCGCGGCCAGACCTATGAGCGCGAGATGAGGCTGGGCACGGATCCCACGCTTGCTGGCGCGCTTCGCACAGGAGGTCCGTCTACGTCGGCCGAACGCGACTTCTTTGGCCGTTGGAAGGCGGGCTCGGGCGAGTAGGCGATATGGACGGACACGACTTCAGCGTCCTGGTGGCGCGCGAACTGGATCGCCTAGCCGGTGAGATCGAGGCGTACGAGGACGAGGCCGACCTGTGGGTGGTTCGTGGGGCGCAGCAGAACGCGCCGGGCACGCTCGGCCTTCACATCTGTGGCTTCCTTCAGCACTTCATCGGTGCCGCTTTGGGGCCGACCGGATATGTACGCGACCGGCCGGCCGAGTTCGCTGACCGCGTGAGTCGCACAGAGCTGCTCGAGGGGATCGCGCGGTGCAGAGAGGTGGTCACCGAAGTGCTGGACGGCTTGGACGCCGAGGCGATGGAGGCCGAGTACCCGGGGGAGGCGCCGGCGCGCATGGTGGGGATTCGTACGGGGCCGTTCTTGGTGCACCTGGTGTGGCACATGGGGTGGCATTTGGGGCACATCTATTATCACCGACTCGCCGCGGAGGTGGGGTAGGGCTCCTTGCGGGTAGAGCCCACGCGGCGGCCCCCCGCGAGCGCCCCACATCCACCTCTAGTTTCGCCCCCGCCGAAGCACTCTCCCGGGGCGGATGTCGACGTATTGCCCGTCGGCCACAGCGGCTTGCCCGTTGATGAACACCCAAGGGATCCCCACTGGATACTGGTGCGGCTCCTCGAAGGTGGCTCGGTCGGCCACGGTAGCGGGATCGAACATCACCAGGTCCGCGAACCATCCTTCGCGTAGCTGGCCGCGCTCGCGCAGGCCCATTCGCGCAGCCGGCATGGCGCTCATCTTGCGCACCGCCACTTCGAGAGGGAGCACGCCCTCGTCGCGGGCGTAGTGCCCAAGAACGCGAGGGAAGGTCCCATACCAGCGCGGGTGGGGGTGGCCCTCGCCCGGCTGCGTCAGGCGCCCGTC
>JAYZBT010000102.1:0-5302 GCA_036338615.1 Gemmatimonadota bacterium | reverse complement strand
TAGGCACAGGGACTGGGAGTCAGAAGGAGAGGGGAGGCCGTGACGCTGCCTCGTAGAAGCTTGACGGATGGTAGACGGGCCGTGATCCTACGATAGGAGTCTTGATCTTGGAGCTTGGCTCCGGGAGGGGGCCGACCGCATGAGTTATTCCCTACAGGTGCTTGGCGGAGTCGCATTAACGGATGCGTCCGGTGAAGACGCGGGCGTGCCGCACGGAAAGCCGATGGCTTTGGTGGACTATCTCGCGATGCAGCAAGGGGGCACCGAGCGGGACTACCTGGCGCGGTTGCTTTGGTCGAGTGGCGGCGCGTCCAAGGGCCGTCACTCCGTTCGATCCGCCGCTCCGTGGGTGCGGAGGCTCTGATCGGCGCGGACCCCGTGAGCCTCTTGCCGGGGCTGATAACGGTCGACTTGGGGGAGCTTAGGGCCGCTGTGGGTTCCGGAGACATGGCGGTGTGGGGCGGTGAGCCGTTCGCGGGGCTCTCAATTCCTGGCGAGCGTGGGTGGGCCGCCTAGGTGGGTCGGCAGATCAGGGAGACGCATGCGCTCTTGGCCGCAGGGCTGGAGGACGCAGCGGCGGCCGCTGGGAGTGATGGCGCGGCGGAGGAGGCCATCCAGTATCTGATCAGGGCCACCGAGATTCTCCCGCAACGAGCGGGGGCCTGGGCGCGCCTGGTGGAGGTACAAATCGACCTTGGGCGCCTCCGGGACGCGCGAACCACCCTCGGCGCTGCCTGGGCGGCTCTGGAGCCGGACAGTTATGAGACTTGCCTCGGGGAACTGGAGCGGCGCGTGTCGTTGGGGGGAGATCTGTCGACGGCGGAGTCTGAGGACGACGTCTTCGGCCGTGAGGCGGATGTCGCGGCGGTTTCGGAGGCGTGGCGAGCCTGCCAGGAGGGCCAGGCGACCGTAATCGTATTTCAATCGGGCCCTGGGGGAGGGAAGACCCGGATGCTACGGGAAGCCGAGGCTCCGCTGGTGGCTCCGGGAGCCCGCGTGATTCGCATCAGCTGTCGAAGCGAAGAGCACGGTGCGGCGGAACGTTGGGGCACGGCCCGCGAGATCATCGGACGATTGTCCGCCCTCCCCGGAGCCCAGGACGCAGGGCTCGGGTCGGGGGATCGCTTGGAGTCGCTCGGGCAAGTCCCGCTAGAGGAGGTCGCCCACCCGTTTCTCGACCTGTTCGTGAGCGTGGGTCGCACCACCCCCGTCCTTCTTTCGCTGGACGACATCGACTGGATCGACCCGGAAAGTTGGGACCTTCTTCGCAGGCTGATCCGGCTGCGGCCGGCCAGTTCGATTTTGATCGTCGCGTCACTCACCGCGCAGCAGAACTCCGACCGCGGTCCCGCAGAAGACATTGCCACCTGGTGGCGTAAGGGTTGGGTGCAGGTGCGCGGGCTGCGGCCGCTTTCGGCCGCTGAGGTTGAAGCGGCGAACCGGTTGCGGGGCTGGCGAGACGAGCAGTTCGTGCGGTCGCTGCGGGAGGTCTTGCACCTCCGCTCGAAGGGAACACCCGCGATCGTTTTCGGACTGCTCGACAGCATGGCGGAAGCGGGATTCCGCCCATCTCCCACTGGAGCGTCGCAGGGCGCGATGCAAGAGTTGCCACGCCTCGATCAGTTGCCGTTCTCGGACGGGCTACTTCGGTTTCATCGGGGTCGTCTCGCTCGATTGGACCCCGCCGCCCAGGAGGTTCTCGCGGTCCTCGGACCGACGGACACGGCACAGCTCGAGACCCTCTCCTACGCGGCCACCTCGAACCCTGAGACGATCCGGCGAGTACTCGAAGAACTCGAAGAGGCGGGTTTCATTCTTTCCGGCGGCGAAGGCTTTCGGCTTGCGCATCCGGACTATTCCAAGCTCGGCCAGAGTCGTCGACGACGGCCCGAGGCGCCCGATCCGGTATCGGAGACCCGCGCCCCCGCTCCGGGTCCGACACCAGCACCCATATCCTCAACAGCCGATGCACCCGCTTCCAGGCCAGATACAGAGAAGCGGCCCGCTGATCGGTCCGGCGCCACACCGAAGCCACGTCTCACGGATACGCCTCGCCGCCTGGGGGGCGCTTGGTCGTCCCCGGCTGACAGCAGCCTGAGTGCAACGGGGAAAGACCCCTTCGCTTACTCGGTCCGCTCCCCTATTCTGGACAGCTACGAGAGAGAAGATCGTGTGCCGAAGCGCGGTCTGATTCCTGTCGGATGGCGCCCACAGCCGCCGGCGTTCATCGCTGCCGGCGTCCTCGGCGGCATCATCTGGATCATCTGGACCCTTTTCTTCAAATGACGCGGAGCGCCTTTGGTCAGCCTGCGCTTTCTTCTGCGGCCTGTGCGGCGTCTCGTAGAGCACTCCTCTGCTTGCGAGGGCGACGGAGCAGCACGCTCGCCAATCCCATGAAGAGCGTGATGGTCGCGACGATTGCCGCTAGGTGGAACAGACCGAAGTTCCCCGTCAGGTCTTAGATCGAGAGGGCGCTGACGATCAGGCCGATCATTGCCGTGACGTATATGTGACCGACGGTGCGGTGCCATCGGGTACCCTTCGATATTCCGATGACGAGTGCTCCCGCACCGATGGCGACGAAGGAGCGGTGTGGATCTCGTTGTAGATGCCGAAGTGCACGAGCATTTTGCCGGCTCGGAATCGGAGGGACTCCGACACCGAGTATTCAGCGAACGCGTATTCGATGGCCGCGTTCCCAAAGTCCTCCTCGGAGGCGACGCCATGCTCCCAGGTGATGTCCGCGGCGACGCGGAGGCGATCCGTCAGCCGGAAATTGAGAACCAGATCGAACAGATCGGCATCGAACGACCCGTTGAGGTCCCCTCTGCCCTGCGACGAGAGGCTTCGTTCGAACTCGAAGCTCGAATATCCGTTGATCCGGATGCGGTCGCCCAGTTGGGCGGTGCAGGGCTGCGCGCTGAGCACTATCAAGGCGCCCACGAGCGCCTTGCGGGCTAGGGCCGCGTTGCGTGACGTTTGGTCTCCCATTCTCAGCCCTCCGTGGACCGAGCTGCCAAGATGACCTCGACCCCTCGCCGCAGTGGCACTCTCCGAGCCCTCGTGGGCTTCATCGTCGGGACCGCGATGGCTCTTCCCATCGCATTGGCGGCTCAGACGGGGCCGGCCTTTGTCGACGGCCAGGCCCAGGTGGTGCCGGCGTTTGCCGAGCCGTCGCAATGGATTCGTCACGACTTGTGGGTCGAGACCGAGTTCGATTCAGACGGCGACGGAAGGCTGGACCGCGTCCATGTCGATGTCACGCGCCCGGCCCAAACCGACAGCGAGGGCCTCAGGGTTCCTGTGATCTACGAAACGAGCCCGTACTACTCCGGAGTCGGCGGGGTGGACCTCCGGTTTTTTTGGGACATCAGGCAGGAAGTAGGCGAGGAGTCGCCGCAACGCACGCCGATACCGAGCATCGCGCATCTGGCGCGGCAGCCGGTCATCTCGAACTCCCATGTGGCCACTTGGGTGCCCCGCGGCTTCGCGGTGGTCCACTCTCAGTCCCCGGGGACGGGGCAGTCCCAGGGTTGCCCCACGGTTGGCGGCGCAAACGAATCACTGGCGCCCAAAGCGGTGATCGACTGGCTGAACGGACGGGCGCGGGGATTCTCGTCGGTCGACGGCGGCGACCAGGTCGAGGCCGAGTGGGCGACCGGGAAGGTCGGTATGACGGGCACGTCATACAACGGAACGCTCCCGCTCGCCGCGGCAACCACGGGCGTGGATGGATTGGAAGCGATTATCCCGATCTCGCCGAATACGTCCTACTACCACTACTACCGCTCGAATGGACTCGTACGCTCACCGGGCGGATATCCCGGGGAGGACGTGGACGTTCTGTTCGACTTCATCTACAGTGGCTTCCCCGACCGGCGCGCCTACTGCATCCGCACGGTTCGTGAGGACCAGATGAATGAGAACCAGGACAGAAAGACTGGCGATTACAACGATTTTTGGGCCGACCGGGACTACTTGAATCATATCGACGGTGTGAAGGCTGCTACGCTGTTGGCGCACGGCTTCAACGATTGGAACGTGATGCCCGAGCACAGCTTTCGCATCGCCCAAGCGCTCAAGGAGCGGGGCGTGCCCGTGCAGAGCTACTACCATCAAGGCGGTCACGGCGGGTCGCCGCCACTCGAGCGCATGAACCGTTGGTTCACGAGGTATCTATACGGGGTGGAGAACGGCGTGGAGGACGACGCGAAGGCGTGGATCGTTCGCGAGGGGGACCAGGGTGGCGACCCAACGCCGTATGCGGACTATCCGCACCCGAGTGCTCGCGGAGTTCCACTGCGTTTGACGGGGGATGGCACAGGCATCGGTGCGCTCACGACGGCGCCCGGCGGGAGAAAGGATCCGGCGCAGCTGGTCGACGACGTGTCGTTCGCGGGGGGGGCCCTGGCCGGGGCCGAGCGCTCCCAGCACCGACTCCTGTATGCCACGCCCGAGCTGGCCGAAGCGCTTCACCTCTCGGGCCTGGCCTCGGTGAAGATCCGGGTCGCCGCGAATCGGCCCGCCGCCAATCTTTCCGTCTGGCTGGTTTCGTTGCCCTGGGCCGATGACGGCACGATCACCGACAACGTCATTACGCGTGGCTGGGCCGATCCCCAGAATGCAGAGTCCTTGCGCACCAGCGCGCCGCTCGTGCCCGGGGCGTTCGTCGACTTGGAGTTCGACCTCCAGCCGGACGACCAGGTGATTCCCGCCGGTCAGCGCATCGGCCTCATGATCTTTTCGAGCGATCGCGAGTTCACATTGTGGCCTCAGCCCGGAACGGAACTCACGATCGACCTGGAGGGGACGACGCTTCGCTTGCCGGTGGTCGGAGGGGTCGCGGCATTCAATCGGGCGGTGAAGGCTCCGATTAGCTGAATCGAACGGGTCGACCGGACGCGCGTTGGGCAAGGGATTTGTGCGCCGAATAAAGCGTCCGCAGCGGTCAGGGCGTGTCGGTCCGATCGGTATCGTCAAAGAGAGCGAGCATCTTCGTGACGAACTCCTGCAGCTCATCGACGTCGAAAGGCTTCCCGAGCACGCCGAGCAAGCCCCGGTCCTCGACCTGGCTGTTGTGTCCCTGCCAGTACCCGCTGATTCCGGCGACCGGCAGAGTGCTTCCTCTCTCGGTCAAGGCTCGCGCGAGTTCGAAACCGCCCATGTGGGAGGGGATAGTGAGATCCGCGAGCACTAGGTCGATGTCCCTCCAACGGTCCTCCTTCGTCAGGTATTCGAGAGCCGCATCGCCGTCGGCGAATGGGTGCCCATGGGCGCCGAGAACCTGAAGCGAGAGGCACAA
>JAYZBT010000101.1:0-11441 GCA_036338615.1 Gemmatimonadota bacterium | reverse complement strand
TCGCTGAGCATGTACGCGATCCAGCCAGACGCATCGAACGAGTTCCCGAGCGCGTAACCCGTTGCGTTGGTGCCCACGGGGATTTTCCCGGTGATCTGAGCACCGACGGAAGCCACCTCATTCTGAGTCTGTGCCGTCATGCCCGGCAGCAACGCGAATGTGCCTCCGCCCGGACGCACGTCGTAGGGCAGCGCCTCTCTTCCCGGCGTACTGAACGGTGTCTCTGAGAATGCGTAATCCGCCCCGGTCGGAATCAGACTCCCGAGTTGGATGTGCGCCTTATAGGCGCCTTGATCGACGAAGTTGTAGAGAGCAGATATCGACAGATCACCCAAGTCGTTCGTCTCCGTCACATAGAAGGCGCCGCTGTCCGTCAGCTGCTCGCGTTGGCGGACCGAGTAGTTCATGTCCGCGAGAATGGTCAATGCATCGGTTACGCCGTACGCCACCGCAAGATTGTGCGTCTGGTTGGTCAGCGAGAGCGGTGCGACTTCATAGAACTCGAGCGTGGTGGCGAGGGGAACGGAGTCGTTGCCGATCCATACGCCCTTCGAGTTGAGCTGGATGAAGCGATAGCCGACTTCGATGGCGCCAGCGTCCAGAAGGCTGGCGCCCCTCATTCCGCTGGGCGCGTGGCCGTCCGGACGCTTCGACATCCAGACATACTCCTCCTGCGCGGTGAGTGGCGACGCAATGATGAGCAGCGTCGCGACAATCAGGCTCTTACGAACCATGGGATGTTCCTCCACGCGGTATTTGGACCGATACACAGCCCCTCGGGGACCTGACATCGAAAATGCCCCGGATTAGGCCGAAAAAACAAGTGTTTATGTCTGCGACCGCTTGAGTTCTCGAGCAAAAGACGGCAATCACAGGGGATTCCGACACACCAGAATAATTGGCTGAAACCGCTTTTGGCGCCACAACGGATTGTATTCCGCCTCCCGTCGCGACAGGCCAGAGAGAGGCGAACGGCCAGCGGATAAGATGCGATAATGCGACTTGCCGCAGAGGAGCATCGAAACACTTCAGTAACCAGGTCTCTCCTCCGGGACGGTCCTATCCACCGTCGCGAGGCTCGATTTTTTTCGCAAACGGCGATTAGGGCGATTTCCTGCCTTGGCTCGGCTGGTCGGTGGCGCTTGGAAGTCGAAACACCGAGGGTGGAGGAGCGCTGACTGCGAGTGAAGGCTCGTTCACATGGCCCGCGTGAAGCGTTCGGGGAAGTGAACGAGTGTTACCAGTTAGGCTTATGACCGTTCACTTGTTGCTTGGTGGGCACCAGGTATGTCGTGTCCCGATGACGCGCGAGAACGATCGTGAACATCACGCGAGACAACGTCGGGCGCCCCAGCGAACGCTTTTTCGCCCCACTATGAAGAGAGAGAGCCCTCGCGTCCCAGGTCGGGAAGTACAGCTTCTGGGACCCCGAACGCATCGACCAGGATTCGAGCCTGCGGGCGAACGTCTCGGCAGAGATCGTTGACCGTCGTGCGGATGGCCCTGGACTTTGGGGGCTCGAGGTATCCGGATTCGAGGTACCAACCGCTGTGGTGTTCGATCCGAGACAGGGCGAAGAGCGCGCTCACGGCCGCCAATGTCTCGGACAGTCCCGGCGTCGGAGCCTCGGCGACTCCGTCCTGGATACGCTCGATCAAGACGCGTTCAACGTGCGCTCGCGCGAGGGTGACGACATGGTCCTGGCACTCGTTGAGAGCCTGGAAAGAGTCGATTCCCTCTGCCAGCCGAGCCCGAAGGCGCCTTGCTACCGAACGCAGCAGCCGCTCCTCACGGTACTGGAATGCCGCGCGATGGAAGGACGCGTCGAGCAGATGCTCTTGATCCGTCCGGCGCGTGACCACGGGATTCAATTCGGTGACGGCGGTCTCTGCGAGTTCCGCCAGGTACTTGACGGCCCCCCAGACCTTCAGGTCGCTCATCTCGTGCTTGAATCGAGAGAGCAGTCCTTTCGCCACGAGCTGGTACAGAACGAGGTTGGCGCCTTCGAAGGTCGTGAAGACGTCGGTGTCCGCCTTCAGAGCCGCGAATCGATTCTCTGCGAGATAGCCCTGCCCACCACAGGCTTCTCGGCACGCCTGAAGCGTCTCGACACACTGTTCCGAGACGTAGGCTTTCAGCGCAGCCGCTGTCACTTCGAGTTCGGACTCGTCCTGCCCCTTGCTCGTGGCGTAGTCGCGCTGAAGCGACCGTACAGCGAAATGTGCCGCGATCGTAGCCGCGAGGTCGGGGAGTAAGGCGCGCTGAAGAACGAGGTAGTCGAGGAGGGGTTGTTCGTCCGCGCCATCAGGCCCGAACTGCCGGCGCTGGTCGGTGTGCCGTACGGCGATCGTGAGGCCGACCTTGGCGGCGCTCAACGAGGCCGAGGCGATGCTCACCCTGCCCGCGACCAAGGTGCGCAGCATTGCGAAGAAGCGGCGAGCCGAGCTGGGAATCGCGCTGGTGTACGCCCCCGCTTCGTCGATGCACGCGAAGCGGTCGAGCAGGTTGTCACGAGGGACGCGTACTGATGTGAACCAAATACGGCCATTGTCGACGCCGTTGAGGCCCTCTTTCAGGCCGCGGTCCTCAATTCGAACACCCGCCGACACGTTCCCCGCGGGGTCTCGAATGGGCACGAGCACCGCGTGCACGCCCTGATTCTCACCTGCCACGATCAAACGTGCGAACACGGTCGCCATCTGCCCGTGGCAGGCCGCGTTTCCAATCCAGTCCTTTGCGGCCGCTTCCGACGGCGTGTCGATGACGATCTCACCTGTCCTGTCGTCGTACGTGGCCGTCGTTTCGAGGTCCCGCACGTTGGACCCGTGCCCCGTTTCGGTCATCGCGTAGCACCCGGGCAGCTCGAGCCTTCCGATCGCCTCCAAGTATGCACTGTGATGGCGCTCGGTCCCGAGTTGGTGGACACTGCCACCGAAGAGCCCGAACTGGACGCCGAACTTGATGAGGACGCTCAAGTCGCCGAAGGCCAGGCTCTCGAAGATCGCGAGCGACGCTCCTGGATCGTCTTGGCCACCATACTCTCCTGGGAAGGCGGTGGAGCCCAGGCCGCGCTCCGCCAGGAAGCGGACCGCGTCGAGCACTCGTTCCCGGTACTCGTCCTTGCCGAGACCCAGGGCGATGAGAAGCGGCGGCTCGCCAAGGAGGCCGAGAACGTCGTCGCGCAGCTCACGCTGATCGGAGTCGAGGTAGTCCCGTAGCGTCTCCGAGTCGAAGCGGGCAGGGGGCTGCGAGCTCGGGCTGTCCGGGGTCGGCGCGCCGACGGCTCGTCGCGCGGCTTCCCGCCCGATCAAGCCCAGCGCGGCCTCCAGATCGCGGAGCCCTGCCACGGCCTGGTCCGAGGCCCATGGTCCTGCCGTTCCAGCGTCGGCTCGCCAGAGCGCCAGGCCGAGGTCCGTGAGGGACCGGCATGCCGTTTCCAGGTTCTCCAGTGGGGCCGATCGGATTCGGACCCGAAGCATGGCCAGCTGGTCGGGAGTCGGCGGGGTGTCAGGGTCGAGCCACTGCGCCAGTGAGTCCCGAGCGCCGTCGCTCAGCCACTCCTGTTCGGTCACCTGAGCCCTGAACGCGCTCACCTCCGGGGTCGAGAGCATGCCGTCGTCCCACGCGGAGAAGACGAAGGGAAGGAAGGGCGTAAGCTGCGATTGATCCTCGGGCCATGCCCGGAACACGGATTTCTCAGCGGTCACTTTTCTGTCCTCTCGACATGGGGACTTGATTCCAGCATGCCCTGAGTGCAACGTCCCGGCTTCCCGACCGGGGACTCATCTACACTACGCGTGAACGAGGCGAAGCACGATGGCTGAAGCGTTGGTCGGCGTGGTCATGGGCTCGAAGTCGGATTGGGACACCATGGCCCATACGGTTACGACACTAGAGGCGTTGGACATCGCTTGTGAAGTGCGGGTCATGTCCGCCCACCGCACGCCCGATCTGGCCACCGATTGGGCGGCGAGCGCCGAGCGGCGCGGTCTCGAGGTGATCATCGCCGCCGCCGGAGGAGCCGCTCACCTCGCCGGTGTCCTGGCTTCGAAGACCACGCTGCCGATACTCGGTGTTCCCATGAAGGGGTGGTCGCTCGACGGCCTCGACTCGCTACTGTCTACGGTGCAGATGCCCCGTGGCGTACCGGTGGCCACGCTCGCAATCGGTAAGGCCGGCGCGGTGAACGCGGCTCTGCTCGCGGGCCAGATCCTCGCGCTCAAGTACCCAGAGGTGCGGGAGCGAGTGAAGGCGGACCGTGAGCAGCGCCGTCAGCAAGTACTAGCCGATGGGGATCCGCGGGAGTAGCAGTCGCTAGAGTAGCGTGCTCTCTAGAAGGGACTCGCTATACCCCACGATGAGGCGGTTGCCGGCCCTGAGGGCGGGAGCCCTCAGCTTTCCGGATCTCCCGAGCAGGACCCCGAGTAGCTCGTCATCGGTGGGCCTACCGCGTGCCAGGTCGAAGAAAAGGCTGCTCCTGCCCTTGGCCACGTAGAGCTCCGCGACCCCGTCGAGCGCGGACAACGCCTCGGGGCCCTCCAGCGGGTCGCGAGCCGTGCTCTGAACGATGCCGTCTTGGATGCCGTTCTGCTCGAGAAACTCTCGAGTGTGGTTGCAGCTGGTTCAGCCAGGTCGGTGGTATCGCCATGCGATGGTCGTCGTCATCGGCCTTCTGTTCAGGGATGGTTACGCGCGAGGAATGCACTGATCGCTGACGTCATTTGAGTGCCCGAACAGCGCACGAAGGGACTCAGGTGGCCGCAGTCGTCCTCGAGAACGAGGCTCTGAGCGCCGACCGACTCCGCGAAGGCCAGCGCCGGCCCGGGTGTCACCAGGTGATCGTCCACATCGACCACGACCAGGAGGTCAGCCCGGATCGCCGAGGCCGCGGCGGCGATGTCGCCGCCAAACGCCCGCGACACATCGTGGTTGATCATGGCTCGGAGCTGAGTCGCGATGTCCTTGCTGCGACCCTCGGACAGCCTCTGAACATTCTGGGCTCCCTGGGTTGTCAGCAACGCCTGGATCGTCGTGCGGTCGGTAATGCGTGCGTGGTATTCGGGCGTGTTGATGGTCAACATCGAGAGTCCCGAGTGAGCCGCTGCCGCTTCCTCACACTGACAGGCTTCGAAGAGTTCGAGTACGCGCAATTCCGTCTCCCAGCGCGCGATATCGTACGCCGCGAGTCTCGGGGAGCCGATGATCGGCACGGCTTTTTGGAAGAAGTCCGGGTACTCGACGAGCCACTCGAAGGTTTGCATGCCACCCATCGAAATGCCCAGAACCGCATAGAGGCCGTCGAGGTCCAGGAGTTCGGTCACCAGACGATGCTGCGAATGCACCATGTCTCCGATCGAGATCAACGGGAAGGCGGCGCCGCTCTGGGTGGGGCTGGTCGTGGGAGATGTCGAGACACCGTTTCCGAATGCGTCGACGACGATGGTATAGAAGCCCTCGAGGTCGATCAGTCCCGAGCCGAGGATTCCGGTCCACGCCGCCGACGTGCCGCCGAACCAGGTCGAGATCAGGATTGCGTTGTCCCGGTCGGGGTTCAGTTCGCCGTACGTGCGATACGCGAGGTCGCAGGGCGCAAGCACTTCGCCGCTCTCTAAGACACACTCGCCCAGTTCCGCGACCTGCAGGTCCTGAGCCTGAATCGGGACGGCGTAGAGTGCCGCGGCGATCAAGAAGAGCCTCCGAGCGTACATGTCGTACCTCCCTGATGTGGCGAGTCGCGTGTGTGGGTGTCCGATGACTCACGACGCGCGAAGCGCAGATAATGGCGCGGTCGGGCGGGAACCGCGAGGTCCCGCCGCTCGTCCGAACGTGATCCGGGGAGCGGATCGCTCCAACGAGTGCACGATGTGCAAGTGATTCGAAACTATTGAGCCGGCCCTCCCGTGAATGTCATACAAAGTCGGAATAGGCTAACGCGAACGTATCACAGGATGAGTGGGTGATGGGCAGAGAAGGCGTCCAGGTGTTGATCCGGGGGCAAGGCACGAGCGAAGAATTGCTCGCCATCGGGCAGCAGATCCTACGGGACCTGGATCCGGACATGGCGGTCATCGAGGCCAAGACCATGAACGAGCACCTCGCGCTGACGTTGGCAGCGATTGGAATCTGCGGGTGTGGTCAGCCACGCGGTGCCGCGCCGCACCCGGGAGTTGGGGATCCGCATGTCGCTCGGGGCTACAGCCCGAGACGTGGTACGGATGGCGATCTCCGGCTTCCTTTTCGGGGTGCAGCCGAACGACGTCGCCACGTTCATCGCGATTCCCGCGCTGCTCTCGAGCGTCGCCCTGTTCGCCGCCTGGATCCCAGCCCGCCGAGCGAGCCGGATCGATCCGGTGCGGGCCCTACGTCGCGAATAGCCACAACCCATAGCGACCACAAGCGATCACCACACCACCGAGCCCCACCCACTCAATGCACTCGGAAAAACGCACTGTCCGCGCTGAATGCGGAGAAGACCCCGAGCGCTCCGTGGATATTGGACGGCGGCTCGTTGAGATCGCGCGAGTCCTGCTCCAGACCCTCGTAGAGATCCGCGTACTCGTCGTTCACCCGGTACAGCTTCAGGCGGTGCTGTCCGTAGTGCGTCAGCGTGAGTATGCGCACCACCGAACTGTCAGCCGCCGTGGGCTGTTGCACGATGCGCGCGGCGAACCTCGAGAAGATCTCGGTGGTGGGAAGGATCTCCGGGCTCACCTCGAGGTTGTCGATCACCATGAAGTGGAGTTGGCGGCTCGCGTTGCTCCACTTCGCGGTGATGCCCGCTGCCAAGATGCCTCCTCCTCCTCCCCCGCGGCCTCCGCCGCCCGGTTGAAAGACGGGTGCTTCCAGGCTGTCGTCGGACAGCGCCAGCCCCACGGGCGGAAGGGGGACCACCGTCTCGGCCGTAGCCATCTTTCCGTCGACGATGGCTTCTAGTTGGAATACGTCCCCTAGCCCGATCAACAGGTCGGCACCCGGATAGTTGTAGTGTCCTGGCTCGCCCGACGTCGCCACGAGCTCGAAGCGAACCCCGTCACGTATCAGAGTGATCGACGCATCGGAGATGACGGGAGTCACCTCTGTCGAATCCGCGTCGATCGGAAGCACGCCGGTGACGGTCACGGCCGTCACCGGTTCATCGGCGAACAGGAACGCCTGGACCACGAAGACGTCCGGATCCGGCGCGATGAAGTCCAGGTCGGATTCGCACGCTGCCACCATGAGCGTGAGCAGCGGAGCCAATCCGAGCATCAGCAGCGCCTTGGGACGCGTAGGGATGCGTTGTTGCATGGTCATGCTCCTCAGCGCAGCCCGACACGGAGCCCGATGCTCGGCGTGAAACCGAGCGTCGTGATGTCCGTGACGAGCATGGGAACTTCCGAGAGATCGAATTGGCGGTACCAGATGTTGTTGCGCCCGTACGCGTTGAACAGCGACAGATTCAACTCGTAGAAGAGCGTCGCGGTCTCGAAGCGGCGCGTCGCGGCGACGTCGAGCCGATGGTACGCGGGTAATCGCTGACCGTTCTTCTCACCGACGTGGATGTAAGTGAGCGTGCGCCCGTCGAGCAGCTGGATCGGGTACTGCGCCTCGGGAATCGTATAGGGCTTTCCTGAGCCGTATACCCATGTGCTCGAGAGCGTCCACGGGCCCGCCTGGTACATCGCCACGGTCTTGAGCTCGTGCAGCTGATCGTGGCTGGCAGGGAACGGGTCGCCGTCGTTGAAGCCGGTCAACTCGTACTCCACCTCCGAGAGCGTATAACTGACCCAACCGGTGAGGCGCCCGCGTTTCTTCTGCACGAGGAACTCGACGCCGCGAGCCTGCCCGATGCCGGAAAAGAACAGATCGCCCAACTCTTGCCCGGGTCTCTGCCGGGCGCGCGTCGAGAATTGGGAGACTCCGTCCAGGTCCTTTCGGTATGCTTCCACGCCGAAGAGCCAATCGGGGTTGCCGTAGCTGGCCCCAATTATCTGGTGTTCGGCGAACGAGGGGTCGAGCTCGTCACCGGCGAGCACCCAGAAGTCGCGGCTGCCCTCGAGCACGTCTTCGTTCTCCACGCGCTTCACGAATTGGTGGTACTGACCCCACGCGGCCTTGAGACGCACGTTGTCGGTGACTTTGAACTGCGCGGACCCCCGCGGTTCCCAGTAGGTGCCGACGGTCTGGTCGTACACGGATGCCCTCAGACCCAGCGTCACATCGACTCGGTCGGACGGTAGCCAACGATGCTGCGCAAAAGCGGAGCTCAAGGTTCCGGTTCCGCCCACGTCGAGTCCGCCGCGAACCGAGTCACCCTGGAGTTGCTGAAATTGGTAGGATACGTCGCTGCTGGTGGACTGCAGCCCGAATCGCAGGTCGGACGCCTGGGACAGGCGCCACGAGTTGTCGATCCTCGCGGTGAAGTCGGTCACCTGATTGTCTTCCAGGAATCCGCGCGCGAATCGTGTGGAGGCGACATCGAGCGAGGCCGCGCTGAAGTATTCCGAGTATGCTACCAGCGCGTCGCTCGTGAAGCGGCTACCCCACGCTCTGGACCAGCGCCCACTGGCGCCGCGGTTTCCCCAGTTCGAGAGGTCGACCCTGTCCGGCGTGACCCGTGTTTGGCCGTTCCGGCCGGTGATCTCCTGACCCAGCGACGACTCGTCGAGCTTGTCCTCACCGGTGTAGACCGACAACGCCAGCACGTCCTTCTCCGTAGGCGTGAAGGTCAGCTTCGAGTTCACATCGTAAAAGAAGAAGTCCGGTTGGATGGACTGCTGTTGGAAGTTGCCGAAGCGTCCACCTCGGCCACCGCGTCCACCTCCAGCCCCGGGACCCGGAGCCGCGGCTTCTTCCTCGGCTCCCTCCAGCGTGTTGAAGATGTTGTTGTATAGGCCGGTTCGAATCACGTCGGTGTAGGAACGGCGAGCCGACACCAGCCAAGACCCCTTGCCGGCCAACGGCACCTCCATGAGGGCGCGACCGCTGAGCAGGTTCATGCCCCCGGACATGTTGAAGTCCTGATTGTCGCCCGACTTCCCGATCATCTCGACGACGCTGGAGGTTCGCCCCCCGAATTTGGCGGGGAAGCCGCCCTTGTGGAGTCGGATGTCCTTGATGGCATCCGAGTTGAATGCGCTGAAGACGCCGAAGAAGTGATCGACGTGGTACACCGTCATGCCATCGAGCAAGACCAGGTTTTCGTCCGGAGTCCCCCCGCGGATGAAGAGGCCCGAGGTGGCGTCGTTGGTCCCGGACACGCCCGGTAGGAGTTGCAGCGCCCTGAAGATGTCGGTCTCTCCGAGCGAAGGCAGCGTGCTCAGATTCCTCGGCGAGATGGTGATCGTGCTGACCTCCTCCGCCGCCGCGAGGATGTCCGTGCTCGTCTCCACGGTAACGCCTTCGATGTCGATGGCTTCAGGAGACATCAAGACGGTGATCGGCGCGGCTTCCGAACCGGTAACCCCCATCTCGAACACCGCGTACCCGAGGTATTCCACACGCATCGTATGGTCGCCCGCGGGCACGCTCACCAGAGTGAAGCGGCCAAATTCGTCCGTCAGAGTCCGAAACGACTCACCCAGCAAGGACACGACCGCGTTGGGCAACGTCTCATTGTTGAGTGAGTCCCTGACGGTACCGGTTATGTCGCTCGACTGGGCCGCTGCCGAGTTCACACTTCCACCGAGACACAACGCCGCGAGCAAGACACTCAGATGAGTGCGAGCGCGGAGCCGGATCCGAGGAAGCGGGGCGTTCGCACCACTTCTCGTCATCGCCCGCCTCCCTTTCTCCATCTCTGGGTTGGAGCCGACGGTCGTCGACTCGGACCTCTCACGCACCTCACCGCTTGCCGCGCCCGACTGGATTCATCGGCGCGGCGAGGACCCTGTGCCATTGGTCTTGGATGGAGGATGTGCGGGGTAGGCTCCCTTGCACACGCATCGCTCATCGTCCTGTTGAAGTGGCGCCTCATCACATACTCGGACTCGTGCTCGACGCCGTTCGTTAAGAGCGTGAAACCTCCTGACGGTGACCGCCGTAGGCTATGTAGAAAACCGCAATGGGGTGTGGTGGGGACCGATGGCGGTGAGCGACCAAGAGGGTCGAGTGACAGTTCGAATGACCCAGGTGACAGCGCTCGTGCTAAGAGTCGTGGCTGCCCATGATCAACCCCCGCACGGTACTTGGGATCCGTTTTGCCCGCCGGTGAGCCTCGCGCTCACCCCCCGTTCTGGACAGATTTTCTGGCCACCCATCGCTACCATCCTCTCGGAGGACTCCAACTGTTCACTCGCTACCGGGTAGACAATGTGCCAGCCTTTCTCCGACTCCCATTCCTGGTCTACGGATATGTGCTGGGCGGGCTCTGGTTTACCTGGATGCTGCTGCTTCGTCTCACGCTGACGATTCGCGTGACGGGTACCGAAAACTTTCCGGACGACTCCGGCTACATCCTTTGCCAGTGGCACGAATCCGGCCCGCTCTCCGCTGAAACCTGGGTTCCCCACCTTCCGGCGTACCTTCGGCAGCGGCCGCATGCTTGGATCGTGCACTCCGACTGGTATACCAAGCCGGTTTGGGTGCTTCTGAGCATGATCGGTGTGCGGCGACTCATCCTTTCAACGCCAGGAAACGGTGCACGGGGTGCGGCGGAGGAGGTCGTGGAGTACCTCAAGGACGGGTACTCGAGCTTCCTCACTCCGGACGGCCCGAAGGGTCCGCCGCGAGTGCTGAAGAAAGGCGTTCTTCACATGGCGCTTCAGAGTGGGGTGCCCATCGTACCGACGCGCATTTCCGCGAACCGATGCCTGCGAACCGATTCCTGGGATCGGAAGATGCAGCCGTTGCCCTTCTCTACCATTCATGTGGAAGTCGGGGCGCCTATCTATGTGACGACGAGCAACTTCGACGACAGCCATGCGGCGCTCACCGAGGCCTTGGGGTAGGCCAATGAGCAGACGCGGCTTCTGTTTCCTCGCCCTTGCACTGCTCTGTGCCGCGCCCGGTTGCTCTTCTCCTCCCCCGCAGGGTGCGGAGACCGTCATCGTACTGCACGGGCTACGCCGGACGTCTACCTCGATGGCCATCTTGGTGGCACGCCTCGAGGACGCTGGCTTCCGGGTGGTCCCGTTTGGTTATCCGTCGACGTCCGAGCCGATGGAGTCGCTCGTCGACCAGCTCGGGGACGCAATCGCGCTCTGCTGCCCCGAGCACACGGATGAGGTGCATTTCGTTACGCACTCGATGGGTGGCGTATTGGTACGCAGCTATCTCTCTCAACGGCCCGAGCCGCACATGGGCTGGGTCGTGATGTTGAGTCCCCCGAGTCAGGGTAGCGAGATCGTCGACGCGTTCTCTGACTCGCCCAGGCTTCGAGCGTTGTTCGTGGGGCCCGCGGCATCGCAACTGGGGACCGATTCCGCGGGGATCGCGAAACAGCTGGGCCCGGTACGATTCGA
>JAYZBT010000100.1:0-6241 GCA_036338615.1 Gemmatimonadota bacterium | reverse complement strand
AGTCGTCAGTGGGGCGGGCACCTGGACATCGTCGCGCCGGTCTGGAAGCCGACCCTGGGCGGATACGCCGATGCGACTTTGAGCCTCGGTCTGAGGCTGGAGCACGTGGACTACAACCGAGGCACGTTCGCCTCGACGGGGGGATCGATCCGGGACGATGTTACCGCGCTCGTGCCGGGCATCAGCTTCCGACCGACTGCCGGGACCGTGTTCCGCGCGAACTATCGCTACCACTGGACGCACGACTTCGTCGGCAATCCGACCGTGAGAACGGCTGGCTTCCAGGTGGGGTTCGCGACGTACTTCTGAGGGCGCCGACCACCGGTCGCCTTAGCCGCTGCGGTCGCCCATCTCGACGTCCACCACATTGTCGTCCTTGTGGCGGTCGATGAGCTTGTAGCCGGGGTCGATTCCGGCGCGCAGAGGTAGCCCGTCCACGCGCACATCGATCCGCTGCTCACCCGACGCGATCCGCTGCTTGCCCAAGTAGAGGGTCACTTCGTCGCCGTTCTCGTCTTCCCCGAAGATGCCGATATCGATGAGGTCGCGCACGTCGATCTCGCTCTCGTTGCCCAGGGAGTCCGCCCGGAATTTGGAGGACTCCACGTTGACCTGGACCAGGTACGACCCGTCGGCGTTCTCGGTGGCGGTAGCCTCGATCGCCCGGTTTTCGTACAGAGTGATGGTCTCGAACATGTCCTCGATTACGTAGAGCAGCGAGTCGGGGGTGACCGCCTTCAGGTGCTCGAGTAGCGCCAGCGAGTTGGGATAAGGCGGGCCCTGATAGCGAGCCTCGTCGAGGAAGTCGGCGAGCGCCTGGTTCACGGCGTCCTCGCCGATGTAGTCCTTGAGCGCGTACATCACCACCGAGCCCTTCCGGTAGTGGATGTAACCCTGGTTCTCGTTGAGGATCAGCGGCAGCTCCTTCTTCGGTTCCATGCCGCGGCTACTGAGGTAGTTGTCCATCTCGTACTCGAGGAAGCGCTTCATCTTGTCGGAGCCGTACTCGTGCTCCATCACCATGAGCGCGGAGTACTGCGACATGGTCTCCGAGAGCACGGTCGAGCCCTGCACGCGTCCGCCGATCACCTGGTGTGCCCACCACTGGTGCGCCACCTCGTGGGCTGTCACGTAGAAGGGATAGTCGATCGACTCGTCGTCGTCGTCGTCCACATCGGCGATGAAGCCGATCGCTTCCGAGTAGGGAATGGTATTCGGGAACGACTGCGCGAACGAAGCGTAGCGCGGGAACTCGAGGATGCGCACCTGTCGATGCTGGTAGGGCCCCCAGTGTTCGGAGAAGTAGTCGAGTGACTTCTTCACCGAACGGATCATGCGCTCGACGTTGTACTCGTGTCCTGCGTGGTAGTAGACGGCGATGTCCACGTCATTCCACTTGTCGGTTGCGACCTCCCACTCGGCGGACAGGAACGAGTAGAAGTTGAGGATGGGATCGTCCATTTCGTATCTGAAATAGCGACGGCCGTCCTCGACCCACTCCTCTTGCAGGTATCCCGGGGCGATCGCGATCTGATCCTCGACGGTGCTGACCGTAGCCTTGAAGTCCACCCAATCGGCGTCGATCGAGATGTAATTGTCCATCAGCGCGACCGGGTCGTCGACCGCGGATACGCGATCACGCGGCTCGAAGCCATGCTTCCGGCGGGTGTTGTCGTTCGCGAGCTCTCCGTTCGGTGAGTATCCGAGGCTGGGTATCTGACCGGAGTTCACGAAGGTGCCGTTGCTGACAACCCCGAGTGTCACCGAGTTCCCGAAGCCATCCACGGTCCGGCCCAGGTCGAAGGTGAGCGTCGTGGTATCGCCGGGCAGGAAGGGCGAGTCGAAGGCGTAAATCCGGTATCCGAGTTCCTCGTCGTCCTGTAGCAGCGCAGCGGGGCGCCCGAACTCCAGCCGACGTACTTCGAGCGTCGATACCAGGTTGCCGTGTACCGAGTCGATGGGGCCGTCGGTCTTGTTGGTGAGCGTTAGCACGCCCCGGAAGTCTGCGTCCCGCTCATCCGGATAGATGTCCACCTCGACATCGACCGCGACGACTCGAGGCTTGGGCATGTGCTCATATTGCTTGTAGTCCCGCTCATACCGCGCCTGAAGCTCCTGGTTCTGGAAGCTCGTGCGGTACTCGTTGAGCAGGTTCGTGTTGTAGAAAATGAAGCCGCCGGTCGCCATCGCGAGCGCCGTAGCGAGCGCCGTGCCGCCGACGAGTCCCGGAGACAGGCGCAGCTTGGCGAGGCGCAAGCGGAAGCGGCGCCCCCCCTCGATGCCACGTACCCAGAACAGGTTCGAAACGAGCGCGAACAGTACCGCGACGGCGCCCCAGTACAGCTTGAACCAGAAGAATGGGCCGAGGTACGGGCCGAATCCGTTCATGTCGGAATACCGCTCGCCGATGTCTGAGCCGTATCGATACAGGTTGTGCTCGAGCCCGAGTTGACCCATGAAGAGCGTGAATACGAAGAGGCCGATGATGATCATGTGGCCCATGTACTTGTGGTTCACGAGCGTGTGGATGAGCAGCGCCACGACGCACAACAGCAGGTAGTCGACCCAACGCAGGCCGAAGAGCGTCTGCACGTAGAGCCCGATCTCGAAGTTGAAGTAGCCCTTGACCGCCTGGGTCACGAGGCCGGCCAACATCACCAGGGCGAGCAGGATCGCGACGGTCATCACCAGCGCGGCGAGCTTCGAGGCGAACGGAACCCAGGTGCGCATCGGCGTCGAGTCGTACATCTGATCGGCCTTCAGGTCACGCTCCTCCCAGACGAGCTCTCCCGAGTAGAAGGCGATGAGCACGAGTACGAAGAGCGAGAAGCTTCCCTCCAACACCTCGAGCGTCTCGTACGTGACCGGGAAGGTGGCCGTACCGTACAACTCTCCCACGAGTGGCGCGCTGAAGCCGAGGAAGAGCAGCCCGGCGCCCACGATGGCGTAGAAGTAGACGTTGCGCGCGACCGACGTAAACGCCTGCTTGGTCATCGACGTGAACTGGAGAACGACGGCTACCCCGGTAAACGAGCGCGTTGCCGTCGGAACCGCCACGCCGTGCGTCCGCTTCTTCGCCGGAGCGTCGACCACCGTCACCGCGGCCTTCTTACCGAACGGTAGAGAGGGGCCGAGGTGCGAGAACCGGAAGAGTTTGTAACAAAGGGTAAACACAGCAGCGCCGACGGCGAGCCAGAGCAGGCGGTTGTAGAGAAACTCCCCGCTCACGGGCGTGAGCAACGAGTTCTTTTCGGCCACGGTCCAGTACTTGGTGAGCGTCGTGAAGGCTTGGCCGCCGAACGGATCGACGAAGCTCGCCGCCGTCTGGTTCTCCATGTTGGCGATGAGTTGGCCGGCGATCAGGTATCCAATGAGCAGGACCGCACCGCCTACGTAGTTGGGCAGCATACGACGTGTCACGAGCGCGAGGCCGAAAAAGAGGGCCCCGGTGAAAAGCAGGTTCGGGAGCACGATGAAGAAGAACGGATGCAGGAAGTAGATCGGGAGGCTGGGACCGAGCCGCTCCGCGTCCAGGAACGGCAGTACGGAGCCGAACCAGATACCCAATGGGATGCTCAGAAAGACCAGCGCGTTCGTAAGTAGTCCGCCCAGGAATCGTCCACCGAGAAACGCGCTCTTCGAGATGGGTTGCGTGAAGAAGAGCGGGTAGGCTCCTGTCTCGAAGTCCCGCTGCGCGGAGTGTCCGAGCAGTGCCGCGGTCACGATGATGCCGAACATCGAGATGCTCGCGATGAGGGCGACCAGCGCCCAGGGCGAGTTGACCATGACGTTACCGCCGCCGCCGCCGAAGCCCACGGAGACGGTCTGGAACGCACCCCCGATGGCTGCCATCAGGAGGACGGAGAGCACGAAGAAGATGGCGAAGTACACATAAGTCGAGATGCGGCGTGCGTAGTAGAGCATCTCGAACCGAAAGACCTCCCACAGCGCCTCCATCAGGAGGCCGCCCCTACGGCCATAGCCGCTTCGTCCGCCTCGATGCTACGCCCCGCGCTCAGCATGGCGGAGAAGTACACGTCCTTGAGGTCGGGCGCCACCGATTCGAACGACTCGTCGGGCTGGCCGCCCGCGAGCACGTGGATTACGCGCCGGCCCGCCTGTAGCCGGGTCGAGATCACCGTGAGCCGATCGCTGTATTCGTCGATCTGATCCTTGGCGATGCTCTTCTGCCAGACCTTGCCGCGAAGGTCGTCGATTGCCGCTCCCGGGTCCCCGTGCAGAAGAATCTGACCTCGACTGATGATCGCCATGCGCGAACACAACTCGCTGACGTCCTCCACGATGTGCGTCGATAGAATCACCACGGAGTTCTCGCCGAGCTTGCTGAGGAGGTTCAGGAAGCGCACGCGCTCTTCCGGATCGAGGCCCGCGGTCGGTTCATCGACGATGATCAGCTTGGGGTCGCCGAGTAGCGCCACGGCGATGCCGAAGCGCTGCCGCATGCCTCCTGAGAAGCCGCCGAGTTTGCGCTTGCGGGCCTCGGTGAGGTTGGTCTGCTCGAGCAGCGCATCGACGACCTGCTTTCGCTCTTTCTTGATCGTGATCCCCTTCAGGATGGCGAAGTGGTCGAGCAGGTCCTGTGCTCGCACCTTCGGGTACAGCCCGAACTCCTGGGGTAGATAGCCGAGCGTCTCGCGGAGTCGGTCCTTCTCCGTCAGGATGTCGATGTCTCCGAGTGTCGCCGTTCCCGTATCGGGCTCCTGGAGCGTCGCGAGGATTCGCATCAAGGTGGACTTGCCCGCGCCGTTCGGCCCGAGCAGGCCGAACATGCCCTGCGGGACGGTCAGCGAGACGTCGTCGACGGCCCTCACGCCGTTCGCGTACGTCTTGGACAGGCCTTCGATGCGGAGTTCCATGGTCGATCCCGTGTGCGTAGTGAGCCCTGCGGTTCCCTTAGTTCGCAATCGCGCCGCGCAGATGCAAGGAGCCTACCGGACTCTCTCGGTTGATGCCCATCTCTGTGGCGCGTCCCCCTCTCGGATCACGTGGCGTATCGTAAGCGCCACGACGGTACCCGAGCGCCCGAGGCGTCGCAGGACGATCTGCCGGACGTTGATGCGAAGTGGCCCCGGCCCCACACTTTGTCGCGGCGCCGCCCACGAGGGCCGGCGCCCGGATCCGCTTCCAGCCAAAGTGATCGACAATGTCCCGTCACAAGCGTGTCGTCTTCAGGACCGCCGTCGCCCTCCTCGCTGCGGTGGGGGTGGCGCCACAGCCCGCGTCCGCCCAGACCGTGGAGCAGAACGACAGCTCCGCGAGGGCGGCGAGGCGAGGCAGCTCGCTGCCGCTCATCCCCACGCGCACGCTCGAGTTCACGACCAACGAAGGGACCTGGATATCCCTCGACCTCACCCCGGACGGTGAGACGATCCTCTTCGAGCTGCTCGGGGACCTGTACACGCTCTCCATCGAAGGGGGAACCGCGCAGCGAATCACGAGTGGGCAAGCGTACGACATGCAGCCCCGCTATTCGCCGGATGGATCGATGGTCGTGTTCGTGAGCGATCGCGACGGGTCGGAGAACATCTGGCTGGCGCGTGCCGACGGGACCGGTGCCCGGCAGCTCACGGACGGGGAGCGCGAGAGCTACATGTCGCCGGTATGGACGCCAGACGGCGACTACATCATGGCGACGAAGGGCTCACAGCAGTGGCTGTATCACAAGGACGGCGGGTCCGGGCTCCAAGTGACCGGGCACCGCGGGGACGGCGCGCCCGCGCCGGCGGCGCACTTTGGGGCCGCCTTCGCTCCGGACGAACGCTACGTATGGTTGAACCTGCGCGGCAACCTCGGCGGCGGATTCGCGACCACGCGCGCTGGGGCGAGCCAACTCGAGTATGGACCGGACCACTCGCTGCGAAGCTCCCTGCGTCAGATCGGTCCGTTCCAGATCGGCCAGCTCGACCGCGAGACCGGAGTCGTGTATGCTCGCACGCACGAGCACGAGGGCGCCTTCCGCCCCGTGCCCAGCCCCGACGGGCGCTGGCTCGTCTACGCAACACGCTGGGACGCACGCGAGGCACTCAAGCTGCGCGATCTGGACAACGGGGACGAGACCTGGCTCGTCATGGACGTTCAGCGCGATGACTCTCAGGGGGGCGGAACGCGGGATCGCGACGTCTACCCGGGTTCCGCTTTCACGCCGGACTCGCGCGCGCTGATCACCAGTTACGGCGGCAAGATCATGCGCGTCGAGGTCCCGTCCGGGATCGCGACCGAG
>JAYZBT010000099.1:0-5855 GCA_036338615.1 Gemmatimonadota bacterium | reverse complement strand
TGCTCCACCGTGCCCAGCGCCGTCTGCGCCGCGAGCGGCGGCGCTGCCAACAACGTTAGGGCGGATGCCACGAGCACCGGGAAGGTCGTGCCTTGCATTCGCTTCATGCTTTCAATCGGAGAAGGAGGTTGATGCGCATATGCAGCTCGTTTCACCCACCAGGTGCAAGATCCAGGACAGCACGTCCGCCGGCAATCGTGATCTCGGTGCCATACTCCCCGGACAGGTCACGCAAGCGAGCGAGGATCGAGGCCGCCTCCCCACCAACCGCTACTTCGGCGAGCCCGCGACGCCTCAGGAATTCGACATCACCATGTTCGAACCGGTACGCCTCACCCTCGTCCAACTCCAGAGGCGTGAACTCGATTCGAAGCACGGCGCCGTCCCGGATGGTCAGCTCGGCGAGCAGCCCCCGCCACGGTCGGTATTGCTCGTAGGCCCCGATGTCGGGTCGGAGGCCTTGGTAGGCCAGTCCGCCCAGTTGCCGGATGATCGGCCCGCCCCGGTAGACCTCGATCCCGTCGAACGCGCGATGGCCATGGCCGACGTACATCGAGGCGCCCGCGTCGATGACCGCGCGCGCAAAGTCCGACTGCCATCCCGCCACGTCGTCGACCCTGACGTGTCCGTCAGCGGTCGCCTCGCAGGGTGCGATCGAGTCGAACTCGTCGAGATCGATTTGAATGTGTTGATAGTAGATGAAGAAATCGGCGCGGGTCGCGGCCTCCCGCACGGCCTCTAGGTTGCGATCCCAATCGTCCTGTCGCCCGGTCCAGACTCCGTTGACCGCATGGTGGATCGCGTCTCGCTCGTCATGGCTGGTCGTCGCCGCCACCAGCCCGATGCTCACACCCCGGACGGTCAGGTAGCCGGGAGCGGTGGCGGCGGCGAGGTCGGGCCCGGCTCCGGCGTACCTGACACCGCGGGCGTCCGCAGCCGCCCTCGGGGCAGCGACGCCGCAGTCGCCCAAGTCCCAGGCGTGGTTGTTGGAGATGGACATCAAGTCGAAGCCGAGAGACGCGAGGAAATCCATCACCCCCGCATCGACGGCGTGCGGCCCCCCGGAGTTCCCCAGACGCTGATCGCGACCAAGGCGCGGTTCGCCGAGCAGCACCTCGTACTCGTCGGGCACGCCGCAGGCGTCGACCTCCGACTTCACGGCCATCTCGAAGTTCGTGAACGCGACGTCAGCGGACTCGAGGATCGGTCTCAATGAACCGAACGGGTCCGGCCAGGAGAGTCTCGGATCCACCTTGATCAGGGCCTGCCCGGCAAGGACCAGCGTGATCTCGGTCGCGGGAGGCTCTGCCCCACAGCCCACAGCCAGCCCCGCGGCGACCACGGCGAGCCACGGGCGAGTGGCCCGCTGCGGGGTCACGAAACCGGCGCCACCACGATCGTTACGTCCGTGTCGTGGTACAGGCCACCGTCGTCCGCGCGCGCCCGCAGCACATATGTGCCCGGCCGATCGAAGGTGACTTGAACCGTCCACTCGCCATCCTCGGGTGCTTCGGGCATGGTGAAAAGTGGCGACCACGGTGAGTTGGCGCCGGTCCGGGTATCCTCCCAGGTCTTGATCTGGGGAGGATCGAACTCCACTTCGCCGTCACCCCTGAAAACGAACCACGACAGATGCATCCCGTTGACCTTGGAGACGGTGAACCGCATGGGCGGACGTAGCTGGGCCGGGGTCAGTTTCGGAGGGCCCTCGCTCGGGGGGCGCGGGGCACGACGGCGCACTCGTGGCAGACCGTCATCGGTGATGCGTGCCACGAGCGTCACCGGCTGACCGACCATGGCCCGTCGCATCGATTCCCCCAATAGGGTGATGGTGGGAGGGGTGTTGGCGCGCGACTCCTCGGTGCTCACGCCGATGCCGAGCGCCCCGGTCTCCGAGGCGATCACCATGTAGTCGAGCCGGTAGTCCTGCCGGAGCGTCCCGTAGGCGGCCTCCGTCTTGCCTTTCGTCGTCAGCGCCCAGACCAGCTCCTTGTCGCCGAAGTCCGCCGGCACGCGAACCTTGAACACGTACCGATTACGGCGCGGAAGAAAGCGCGTGGGCTGCCCCTGATCCGCTGGCCCCGGCGAGATGTTGTTCTCGGAGCCGATCGGAACGTCGAGCTGCTCCCGCCAGTTCCGGTTCATGTAGCCGAATACGAGGTTGAACGAGCCGTCGTCGTTCTCCTCCCAACCTTCGAACGCGGGCGAGGCGTTCTGCCCCTGTTGGAACGCGGCCTGGGCGCTCACTCCCTGGCATGTCACCAGGACTGCCATCGCAGCAAAAGCGAAGCCCGCGCCCACGGTGATCATCGTCTGCCGCTGAGAGCTCTGTCGCTTCATGGCTAATTCCCCGGTATCACCATACACAACGGACACCCGACCACGTGATCGTTGACGCCGAGTCCGAGGTTCCTGCGTCGCTTGGCCATCTCCTCTACGAACTGCTCGTCGTTGAGCGCGAGCTTCATGCCCAGGTCGATGAACATGTTGGCCACAGAGCGATTCCCGGCCCCCTGCCAGTTCCTCGGGTCGGGGATGTTGCGGTTCGCTGCAGTGTTGTCCATGTAGCCGGTGATGTGCAGGATCGTCCCCTTTGGCAGCAACGGCTGGTAGTCATCGGCAAACGCGTAGCCTCGGACCCAGTTGTGGTCGTATCCCGAGCAGACGAGCGTCTCCACGTTGAAGCCCCAAATCGCCTCCAGACACATCCGGTCCCCGGGCGCGTGTAGATGCGGCTCGAAGGTGGTGATCTTCGTGTGTTGCTGCAGCACCGTGTATGCGTGCAGCTCCTGATCCTTTTCTTCCGGCTTGATATCGATGTCGGCGCCGTTGGCCACGATGTAGCCCGCCTGCCTGTACTTCGGCTCGTAGTCCCTGGGATGGAATTTGAAGCCGATCTCGAGGTGACCTCGGGTATCCGTACCGTTGGAATGCAGATGGATCGAGTTGGACTCCAAGGTCGACCCCGCGGTGAGGAGCCGGCCCGACTCGACATCGAAAATGTCCGGGTTGCGACCGACTTCGTGCACGGGCCAGGTGGTGCCTCGTTGGCCGGGGGCTCTCGTGCTGTAAAGCAAGTGGTGGAACACGTACAGGCCCCCGACCGTTTCGCGGTCGCGTTCCCCGCTCTCCTTCACGTCGTTGATTTCTCTGACCTCTACGGAGGCTACGTATCTGTCCTCGGTCAGGCCGGTGATCTCGATGCTCGGGAGACCGCCCCACCAGTCGGGAGCGTCACCCGCCACCACCATTTCAGGCGTCGACACGATCAGGTCGGGTTCGCCCAGCCTCCATCCGACCGCGTCCTCGAAAACCAGGGGCTCCGGCATGTCGGCAGGATCGCCTTCAGGCGTGCCGTCGCGCGCCCACATGGCTATGGCTGCGATCTCTTCGTCGCTCAGCGACGGATCGTCCTTGTAGTGCTGAATGCCTACGTCCTTCTCGATGTACCACGGCGGCATCGTGCCCTGGCGGTCCCGAATACCGGTGCGGCGCATCATGCGCATCGCGTAGGGCTGCACATCTCGGTATTCGACGAGCGGCATCGGCGCCACGCCTCCCGGCCGATGGCACTGCTGGCAGCTGCGCTGGAGAATCGGCGCGATGTCTTTGCTGAAGGTCACCTCACTGCCGGGACTCTCCTGCGCGGTTGCGGGGCTGGGAACGGCAAGGGCGAAAGCCGTGAACACGGCCAGCGCGATGCCGACGACGGATTGGCGGTCGATCATGGGACGCAGCATCGTTGACCCTCCTGGGAGACGAGGCATCCAGAGAATACTCGGCCCCGCCGAGGCGCGTCAAATACCCCCGCGTTTCCCCGCTCGGCGCTACTTCAACACCCGCTGATACACGCGAAGAAGGTTCAGGCCCATGATCTTCTCGAGATCCGCGGTCGAGTAGCCCATCTGCCAAAGCCGCGTGACGACCGCGCGCCACCGGTCGCGGCCGTCGAGGACCCCGTCCCCCGATACCTCATCGTTGGTCCACTGCCCGTCCATCCAGGCGTCCGTGGCGACGCCGACGTGATCGACGACCATGCCCAATCGGATGATCTCGTCGAGCGCGGCCCTCCCGAGTGCGGTGAGCCCGCCGGACTGGCCCTGGCCGCCTCCCAGACGCTCGCCCGAGCGATACAGAAACGCCCAGCTCTTGTTTGAGCACACGATAGGGACTCGAGCTTCACTTCGAAGGCTCCTCCTTCATGGCCTGGCGGGCCATCTACCTCCGGGTGAACATCGTCATGCCGTTGATGGAGACCTCACCGACGAAGATGTTGCCCGCGGCGTCCACCGTGACCCCTTCACCGATCGTGCCGTAGGGGCCGGTAGTCTCGTGAGCAGGGATGTACGCTTGTAGCGAGCCGTCCCCCGCATTGCCGATGTAGAGCCCCCGCGGCATGCCCGGATTTCGCTCGTCGCCCGACTCCGAATCCAGCACATACATGACGTCGCCCCCGTCGATGAAGACGTCATTGGGCCGCCCGAATTGGTGCCACTCGTCCACGAAGTCGTAGTTCGCGTCGAAGATCTGGACGCGGTTGTTCCCCCTGTCCGCCACGAAGAGGCGGCCCTGGGAATCGAACGCCATCGCGTGTGCGATCCTGAACTGGCCGGGGCCGCTACCGAATTCTCCGAAGCTCCCCAGGAACGCGCCATCCGAGGAGAAGCGGGAGATCCTCCCGTGCGGGCCCGCAGCAGAGTGCCCCTCGGAGACGAGGATTTCACCGTTCGGTGCCACGATCACGTCGTTGGGCTGATTGAGCGCCCCGGGCGGCTCGCCCGTGGTCCCGGGCGTGCCCAGAACCATCAAGACCTCGCCATCCGGGCTGAACTTCACGACCTGATTCCCCTTCCGTGCGGCATCGGGGGCTTCCTGCAGTTCCTCGTCGCGCGCCGCCCGCCCGTCCGTGACCCAAACGCTCCCCTCACGGTCCACGAACATGCCATGGGGCCGAACGAACATGTCGGCGCCAAAGCTGGTCAGCAGCGTGCCGTCGGTGGCGAAGCGCAGGACGGTCGGAACATCCGAGGTGACGCAGTTGTCCCCCCCGCAGCGCTCGAACACCCACACGCTGTTGGAGTCGGGCGCGATATACACCCCACTCACTCGACCCCACGCGCGCCCTTCTGGCAGCACACCCCAATCACGATGCGTCAGGTAGGGGTTGGGAAGACCGGTCGGATCGAGCAGGGCGTCGTCCGCGGACGACGCATCGGCACCGCCTTCAACATCTGTCTCGCCTCCGACCGCAGATACCAGAGCGACGCACAGGAGAACCGCACCAACTCGGATCGAGGCCAGGACGGACATGAGGCACCTCCCTATTTCGTTGAACGCCGCCCGACATCGGCTGATAACCGGGCCAAACTCCGTCCTACTCATTGGTTGCCTTCGGGTGTTTTTTTTCTCATATATACCGCATATACCGCAAATTGCACGGGACACTCGCATTTTTTGGGGCGGATACGTTGAGCCGTCCCCGCGGGATCACCTGTGCTCGCGGACGGCTCATGAACGTCATGAGCAAATGTATCACGTTGCCAGTACTCGACTTAGGTAATCGACGCGATACCGACCAAGAAACAAACTTCCCGAGTTGGCATGGGATCTGCCCTTCCCGGGGAGCAACTACTCAAGTTGGCGAGGACACGTCTCTGAAATGAGCAACGAGCGAGAAAGCCGGGGTTTCACCCTCATCGAACTTTTGATCGTAATCGTCATCGTCGGAATCCTGGCGGCGATCGCGATTCCGAAGTTCTCCTCCGTGCGTGAGAAGGCGTATTACTCCGCGATGAAGTCGGACCTCAAGAATTTGGCCAACAAACAAGAGCTGTACTACCAGAACTCGTACTCCT
>JAYZBT010000098.1:0-4588 GCA_036338615.1 Gemmatimonadota bacterium | reverse complement strand
CGATCTCGTGCAGTTCTACTGGTGGCGTGACGACGTGCCGGGCATGGAGGACGCCGCGGGCTGGCTCAGCGATCTTCAGTCAGCGGGTAAGATTCGCTATGTCGCGGCCACCAATTTGAGCGCGGAGCGTCTCGGTCGGATTGAGCGGACGGGGGTGTGTCTGGTCGCGGACCAGGTTCAGTACTCGGTGCTCGATCGTCGGCCCGAGGGGCGCCTCGGCGAGCATGTGGCAACCACCGGAACGCGGCTGCTCTGCTACGGCGCGCTCGCCGGCGGCTTCCTAACCCGCCGTTGGTTGGGCCAACCCGCTCCGTCGGGACTCGCGAACCGCTCGTTGGTGAAGTATCGACTCATCATCGACGAGTTCGGCGGCTGGGCAGCGTACCAACGCCTGCTCGTTGAACTCCACGCCGTCGCTGAGGAGAAGGGGGTCGAATTGGCCACGCTCGCGCTTCGCTTCGTGCTGGACCAACGCCACGTCGCCGCTGTGGTTGTGGGCGCGACGCGCATCGATCGCATGGAACGCAACGTACGTGCGCTCGACGTATCGCTCGACGATGCCGATCATGCCCGCCTGCGCCGACACCTGGACGTCGCCCCGGGGCCTGTGGGCGAGGTCTTCGGCCTGGAGCGCGATAGAGACGGCGCGCATGGACGCATCATGCGCTACGACCTCAATCGAGATGTGCCCGGGGAGAGCTAGCGGTCCCCAGGCACTACACGCGCCTCGGTTTCGCCGTAGGGCAGGCGCTCGACCCGCCATGAGATGGCCGTCTCGCGCTACCGGGCGAGACTCCCGTCGGCCCCGATCCGAACCGTGAGGGCGCGACCCCTGTAGTCGGCCGGGTCGACGTCCTCGATAACACCCGTGCCCCTCAGGTCACCGCCCACTATGGTGATTGCCACATCGACCGGCTGGGCGCCCGGCAGCCCGAAGTGCACGGGGAGATCACTCTGAGCGTCGTAGCCCGAGCCGGTGTCGACGAGCCTGGTGCCGAGCAGGATGTCGGTGCCGGCAGCGTACACGCGCACTTCCGCTCCCGCTCGGGTCGCTCTGCCGTTTTCGTCCAGTATGCTTACGCTCAGCGAGTGCCCTGAGAACTCGGGCCGCAGTAGGTTCTGCATGAGGTGGTGCATGCCGTCATCGGCGACCCCGGTGAGCGCGAGGTCCAGGTCTCCGTCGAGGTCGTAGTCGACCCACGTCGCCCCGTGGTCGGCGTTCAGGTCGAGTAGTTCTGGTGGGGTGACGTCGAGGAAGGCGGCGCCTCCCTCACGGCGAAAAAGCCAGTCCCTGTATTGCACGCCGCCCGTGACCGTGCCGTTCACATATAGGTCTTGGGTTCCGTCGTGATCGAAGTCGCCCCAGACACAGCTGTCGAAGCGGGAATCGACCGCGAGCCCGGCTTCGCCGACGGACTCCCAGCCGTCGGGGATCCCGCGAACCAGTGCATTCGGTCCGTAGTTGGTGAAGAACACGTCGAGGCGCCCATCGGTGTCGTAGTCGACCACGCAGGGTCGCACGGTGCCCAGGGCTTCGTCGCCGACACCGCGACCACCGGCCTCGATTGCCGTACCCGCCGCGGCGTCTTCGAATCTGCCGCCGTCCTGAATCCAGAGACCGTTGGCGTCTCCGTTCATGTTCGCCGTCACCAAGTCGAGGTCACCGTCCTGGTCGGCGTCGAACCAGACCCCGCCCACGGTCCGCCGTGGGTCCCCGATGCCCGACTCCTGCGTGACATCGGTGAAAGTCACGGCGGGGCCGGAGGTGTCGTTTCGGTAGAGTCGGTTCTCCCGGTCGCGCAGCGCCAAGAACAGATCGAGATCCCCGTCCGAGTCGTAATCGATCCACGATGCTTGGCGAGTAACTCCCTCGCTCAGCAAGAGCCCGACTTCGTGAGCCACGGCGACAAAGCCGCTCGCCCCGTCGTTCCTCAACAGGGCCGTGACCGGAGCGTCTCCGGCGAACCCGAGCAGCAGGTCAGGGTCGCCGTCAGCATCGAAGTCGCCCCAGGCCGAAGTGCGCACCGACCGCTCTGATATGAGGCCCATCTCGGCGGCGACCTCGACAAAGCCTTCGGAACGGTCGTTGCGGTACAGGCGGCTGAGGGTGCCGTTGAAGCCGACGAACCGATCCGGGTCACCGTCGCCGTCGAAGTCGGCCCAAGCGTCCGTGAGCGCACCGCCCTCGGCGAAGAGTTCCGGCTGGACGGCCGCGAAGCGCACGGGCTCGGGGGTTCGCAGGGAAGGGGGGCGCATGAGGGCCCACACGAGGAGCCCCAGCGCGGCCGCCAGGCTGATCACCGCCAGTGGGAGCCGGAACGCCAAGCTCATGGGCGGCTCCACCGAGAGGCCGTGGGAACAGCGCGCATCTCATCGGCGTTCATAGAGTACCTGGCCTCCGACGATGGTCATGTCGACCTCGACGCCCATGATCCGCTCGGAGTCGATCGTCAGCAGGTCCTCCGAGAGCACTACCATGTCGGCCAGCATGCCCGGCTCGAGCGTGCCTTTGCTCTCCTCTTCGAACGTGAGCCACGCCGCGTTCCGCGTGTAGCCGCGAATCGCTTCTTCGATGGTGAGTGCCTCGTCTGCGCCATATACCTTGCCCGACATGCCCTTTCGGGTGACGGCGGCATAGAGCCCGACCATGGGCCCGATCGGCAGGATGTCGCTGCTGATTGCCATGAAGATGCCATAGTCCATGGGGATCTTGAGCGGGTTGTTATGCGCCAGCCGGTCTCCGTCCAGGTTTGCCGCGTACCGTCCCTCCAGCGTGTACGTGAAGTTCGGCTGCTGGGAGATCGCGATGTCGTACTCGGCCATGAGCTCCAGCGTCTCGGCCGGCGGCGTTACCGTGAAGTGGTTCAGGTAGTGCCGGTGATCTTCTCGCGGATTCGCGTCCAGCGCGTCGACCATCGCGTCGACTGTGAGCTGGATCGCGGCGTCGCCGATGGCGTGGAAGCCGAGCTGCCACCCGAGCGCGTTGGCCTCCATGATGAGGCTGCGGAGCTCGCCCTCGGGCACGTTGAGTAGCCCTCGGTAGTCGCCCATGCCGGCGTACGGGTCGATGGTGTATGCCGCCGGACCCGTAAAGCCACCGTCCACCAGCACCTTGATCGCGCCGACCCGGAAGCGGTCGTCTCCGTCACCGGAAATACGTCCGAACTCAGCGAGTCGGTCGGCGCTACTCCAACGAACCTGCACGACCGCTCGGGGAAGCTCGGTACCGAATTCCTCGTAGATGCTCTCCCAGCGAGCGAAGCCACGGGGGTTCTCTCCTGCCTGGATCACGCTGGTGATGCCGAGAGAAAGCTGATCGCGCAGCACCTGCACGTGGGTTTCACGCAACTCTTCGGGGGTCGCGTTGGGCACGAGTCGTCCGACCATGCCCTGACGCTCGCGAATCACGCCGTTGGGCTCGCCGTTCTCGTCGTACTCGATCACGCCGCCCTCGGGCTGAGGCGTGTTGCGATCGATTCCGGCGAGGGACAGAGCCAGCGAGTTGGCCACACCGCTGTGGCCGCCTGCTCTCGTGAGCATGACGGGGTTGTTGGGAGCGGCTTCGTCGAGATCTGCTCGCAGCGGCCTGCGCAGCTCTGCAAGCTCGTCTTCACTCCATCCGTACCCTGTGATCCACTCCCCTTCGCCCATCTCTTCGATCTTGGCGCGGATGAGGCCTTGGATCTGGCTGATCGACTCCGTGCCGCCGAGGTCGATGTGCCTGCGCGCGTTGCCGCGGATGTGCGTGTGTGTGTCGTTGAAGCCGGGCACTACGAGCCGGCCTTCGAGGTCGATCGTGGTTGGCGCGGAGTACTCGTCGGCGAGGGACGCGTCGCCGACCGCGAGCACCAGCCCGTCCCGCACGACGAGGGTTTCGTGGACGGAGAAGTCGTCGTCGACGATCGCGATCTTTCCGCCGACCAGGATCAGGTCAGCGGGGGCGGGGGGCTCACAGGCACCGAGCGCGAGCGCAAGCACGGCGCCTGAGAGCACGGGCGCAGGGCGGTGTGTGAAGAGCTTGCGCATGGGTCCTCCAGCGAGTGGGTCTAGGCAGAAGCCATGCTGGGGAGGGTGTGGCCCTTGGGCAAGGCGTGCCGAGTCCGCCGCGCTCGGCTCATTCCTTACCAGTTCGGCTCCCTCCAGGACCTTCAGGTGGTGCATTACGGCGAAGCGCGAAAGCCCTGAAAAGGCTTCCGCCAATTCGCCGGTGGTGCGGGGCCCACTCATGAGAGCGCCACGGCAGAGCGGCAGCCGCGGGTCAGCAAGGAGTCGACCCGATGGGGAATGGTCGACTCACCTGCGAGTCCAGATCAGAACCACGCCGCAGGTGCTGAACATCGACGTATACTCGATCGGAGTGGCGACGTGGTGGTAGACCTCGATAGCCTCGACATCCTGCGGAGTGACGCGGTCGAGGTTCCAATCGACCATGCGGATGCCGTCCAAGTATACGGGCACGGGACATGGACCGAGCGTCAGGCTGGTGCTCCGCCTGCTGACCACTCGGGCTTCGCCCGCCAGCCCGTATTGCAACCGCATCCCGGGGACGCGCCGAAAGAGGTCGGAGACCACCGTAGGATCGATGCGC
>JAYZBT010000097.1:0-6182 GCA_036338615.1 Gemmatimonadota bacterium | reverse complement strand
TGCCGGTCGAGGGAGCGGACGATGCCAACGACAACGCCGGGAAGCCGGCCCCCCCCCGCCCCGGAAGCGGTCAAACCATCGTCTTGGTTCCTTAGAATGCCCCAGCTCCAGGGACCGCCGATGGCTCAACGTCTAACATAGGGAGTGGTACCACACTTGGGGGCACGTCAATCACGGTGTTTGCGCCGCATCGGTTTGTCCGGTGGGGCAGGCGGTTTCTTGATCGCTGATCTGGGGGGCGGCTTTGGCGAATTCGAGGGCAGGGCCTGGTTGAACACCGCTCATCAAGAGGCTCTGCCCTTGGTGGCAGGTCAGGAGGCGCTCGAGGCCATCTCTTGGAAGACTTCGCCCCGGCAGATGACGCTCGAACGCTTTCGCGATGTTCCCGCCCGCGTCCGCCGCGCCGTGGGGGCATTGCTCAATGTCTCCCCCTCCGAAGTCGTGCTCTCCAACAGCGCTTCAGGCACAACGTCATTGAACCGGACGAACGGGCCGAAGCGATCACGGATTCGACGCGCTTGCTCTGTACGACTTGGGTTCATTCCTTGTCCGGCTACACCGCCGACCTTCGACGCATTGGCTCTCTTTGTCGTTCTCGCGGAGTCATTTCTCTCATCAATGCCTCCCAAGGCCTCGGAGCGTTGCCTTGCGGCGCGGTGCGGATCTCGCCCCACGTCTACAATACGCCCGGCGACATCGACCGAGCCCTCGAGATTCTCGATCGCTCGTTAGAGCGCATCCGGGCTAGCGATCGAACAGAGTCTCGGCTTGACGATTGTGGAGTCGAGCAACGATAAGGACGGCGAGGGTGGCGAGAGTCCCGACTTCGCAGTAACTCGACTGTTCTGCGATCTCCTCTCCATGAGAGCGACTCGCAATTCGGGCGGCGAGACGGGAACTCGTCGACCGTCCGACCACCTGAACGGATCGCGAATTCTGATGCATATCGAAGCGCCGAGCGAAGTGCACGGGAACCGGAGGTAAGCTCGGTGACCTGCCGACTCGGCCCACTCGCCGCGCGGTGAGCCTCCTGAAGATTCAAATCCTGGGAGCGGGCGTAGCCGGACTGAGTTGCGCGATCGCTTTGCGCGAGCGCGCGGGACAGAGCGACGTGACGGTCCTCGAGCGAGAGTCTCCCAAGACGCTGCCTCTCAAGCCGGGCCACGGCCTCCTCTTGATGCAGAACGGCGTGCAGGCGCTCGAGCTCCTGGGCGCGGGGCAGGTCCTCGCGTCCTGCACGCCCATCCACCGTGCCGTATTCCGGGACGGCCGGGGGCTTCCCGTCCGGGTGGACCACCTGCAGGACGTACACTGTCTGACCCGGCGTGCCCTGGTCGAGGCACTCCGCAGGCAGCTTCCCGCCGAAGCGGTCGAGTTGGGTGCGCGGGTCGAGGAAGTGCGGATGAGTCCGGGGAGCCGCGGTGCGCGCGGTCGCGTGAGCGCACTCGTTTTCGACGACGGTCGCCGGGAGCGGATAGGCGACGACGAACTGGTAATCGGCGCAGCCGGCCTGCACTCGCCGCTATTCGCCGCGCTCAACCCCGGAGCCGAGCGGCCCCCGAGCCGCGTAAAGGAGATCGTGACGTCCACGGAGCTGCCCGATCTCGCCCAGCAGCTGGGCGGCACCTTCCTGAAAACCCAGTTTCCGGACCGCGGTGTCGCCTTCGGTCTGCTGGCGCCCACCGCAACGCGAGTCATCGGCTTCCTGCAGTTCGACAGCGAGCGCTACGCCGCGCCACGCCGAGGGGCGTTGCCGGAAGACTTCTCGCACTTCTTGTCGGGGCTGCTCGCCGACGCGCCGGAGCCGATCCCCAGCTACCTGCACTCTGCCGACCTGTCGACGGCCCACGTTTGGCACCCGGTGAACGCGGACGCGCCCGCAACGCTCTGCTGCGAGAACGCGGTGCTGATCGGAGATGCGGGACACCCCCTGCTGCCCTTCACCAGCCAGGGCGTGAGCGCGGCGCTGGAGGACGCCATCATGCTCGCCGATGTGCTCTCGAGCGGGGAGCCGGCGGGGCTGGCCGCCCGTCTCGAGGGCTTCGCTCGCGATCGTCGCTCCGACATGCAGGGTTACATCGAGGGGGGTCGTCAGATCCTGAGGAGTTTCGTGGATGTCAGCCAAGGCTTCACCGTGCCGTATGTGGACGGTGCAGCCTCGAAGCTCGAGCTCCATCTGTCGCTGCCGCCGGGATCCCTTCGCCAGCTCATCCAGGTCCTCGACACGGACGGCGACGGTTACCTGGAGCGCCGCGAGTTCGACATGGCGCTCGGGATCTTCGACGCGGAGAGCACGGCGGAAGAAGCGTCCGAACTCTTCCGCGAGATGGACGTCGACCACGACGGCCTACTGAGCATCGAGGAGCTGCTGCGGGGCCTCGGGGGCAGCGCCCCACCCGGATCGGCGCGCCTCGAGGCACTCCGCGAGCGCCTCACGGCACCCCGGGAGGTGTCCCTCCTCACCGTGAGGGGCCGGCTCGCCATCCTCTTCCGCCAACTCGACGAAGACGGAAATGGCGTGCTCGACTTCGAGGAGTTCCGCGCCGCCTCCGCTTCGACGGGCGTGCTCTACACGCCGGACGAGGCCCGGAGTGCCTTCGACGAGGTGGACGTGAACGGTGACGGCAGCATCAGCCTCGACGAGCTGTGCAGCACGCTGGCGAACCGGAGGCTCGACGACTCCGCGGAGCTGGTCCAACGGCTACGCCGCATCTCACACTCATCGGCCACGGAGGACCCCCTCTTCGCCGACGACCAGGTCGACCTGGGAACCCTGCGCGCTCGCGCCTTCAATTTCCGATGGGCAACCGTACCGGATGACACCATCGTGCTCACGGCCGCGGACTCGGACTTTCCCGTGGCGGAGGAAATCCGGAACGAGCTCCATCGCTACTTGGACGGTGGCTACTTGAGCTACGGGCCAGCCGGGGGGCTACCGTCCTTCCGCGAGGCCGTCGCCGAGCATTACACGCGTGATCGCCAGGTTCCGATCGGCGCTCCGCGCGTGCTGGCTACCGATAGCGCGGCTTCCGCCCTCTACCTGGTGGCACGGCAGGTACTGGAGCCGGGTGACGAAGCGCTCATCGCCGACCCGGTGGACTTCCTATTCGAACGGTCGGTGGTTGCGGCCGGCGGGGTGGTACGACGCTTTCGGCTGGACCGCAACAGCAACTTCTCCTTCGACCCCGAAGAGATTTCCTCGCTCGTGACACCGCGGACGCGTCTACTTTCGGTGTGCAATCCACACAACCCCGCCGGCCGCGTATGGTCGCGCGCGGAACTCGAGGCCCTCGCCGAGGTGGCCCTGCGCCACGACCTGGCCATCATGAGCGACGAGGTATGGGCGGACGTCGTCCACCCGCCCCACCATCTCGTCAGCATGGCGGCTCTCGGACCCGAGGTGTCACGCCGGACCTTTACCGTCTACGGCTTCTCGAAAGGCTACAGTCTGGCGGGCTTGCGACTCGGCGCACTGCTGTGCCCCAGCCCGGAGGCGGCCGAGCAGGTGATCGTCCTGTCGCACGCGGACGAGACGGCCTATGGGGTCAGCGCGCTGTCACAGGTCGCCGGGCAAGCGGCGCTCGAACGTGCTGGTCCATGGCTCCGGCGCTTCCTCGAGCATCTGCGCCGGCAGCGGGACTACGCGGTGGAGCGCTTGAACGCGATCCCGGGTGTGAGCTGCAACACTCCAGAGGCCACCTACGTCCTGTTCCCGAAGATCGAGGGCTGGGATCGCGACACGACCGAGCTGGTGGACCGCCTGGCCGAGCAGGCGAGGGTGGTCGTGGTTCCTGGTTCTCCACGCTTCTTTGGCCCCGCTGCGGCAGGTCACATCCGCCTGAGCATCGCGACCTCTCGTGCCCTGCTGGAGGCGGGTCTCGATCGCCTCGAAGTCGGGTTGCGCGAAACGCTGGGATGAGACAGGGCTAGTAACGACGCGCTTTCTGGGCGTGTGGGCGGCCTAGAAAAACTCGTAAATATAGATCGAGTGCCCGAGTCGTTCACTCGGCTCGAACTCGGTTAACCAGTCGATCCCCGGCACTCCATGGGCCATGAGCTTCCTGAAATCCGTGAGCTTGGTCACGCTGATCGCGTAGACCCCCGGCCGGGGTCTGAGCATGTCTCCTACGAGCACATCGGCGGCGCGCACACCATACGCCGCGGCATCCGCCGAGCCATTCGGCCACCTCGACTCGCCCAGCCGAACATCCCCACCTCCGGCCTCTCCCTCCGCGTCCCATCTCAAAATACGACCCTCCTCGCTTCCCGCCTCGATAGGGAGGTTGGAACGGCTATCCACATCGTAGAGGCTATGTTTCGCCCATGTCCGACGCCATCTCCCCCCCGAACGCAGCCCTCGAAGGACGTCATGCGATTGAGCGCCAGAAGAATCGTTAGGTCGTAGATGGCTCTGGTGACAGGACCTACGGGAGGGTTACGCGACCTACGCTCGCCACCCAGATCGACCACGCGCATCATGCGCCTTGCGCAAGAGACCACAGCTATGAGAATCGACACAGCCCTCGTGACTATGCTCGCAGCAAGCCTCGCCGCCTGCTCGCCGACCCCAGAAGAAGCCGCTCCCGCTGAAACGGCCGTAGCCGCGGCGCCAGCCATTGCCGCATTTGGCGCGGGCGAGAACGCGTCGCCCTTCGCCATCGGCTCGCTCCAGGCCGCGTCACTGAAAGCCGCCGCCTTCTCGCCAGTCAACGACAACATGACGCTCGCCATCAACCAGTCGAAGGCCGATGTGGACGCCCTGCTGATGGCGGCGGGTCTCGCGACCGATGTCCTTCAACTCAGTGTCCAGCCACTGATCGTCCGCACAGCCGACCGCATGTTGCTGTTCGACACCGGCAACGGCCCGTCCGGAATGCTGTCCGCATCGATGGCGACCGCCGGCGTCGAGCCAGGCGCAGTGACAGACATCTTCATCAGCCACAGCCACGGCGACCATGTCGGCGGGCTTGTGGGCGCGGACGGCGCGCTGGCATTCCCCAACGCCGCCATACACATCTCGGTCAATGAGTGGACAGCGATGCAGGCGAACGCACAACTCGCCTCGCTGGTGACAACCGTCACTCCAAGAGTGGCGACGTTTGAGCCCGGCGCGGATCGTGTGCCCGGCACCGTCAGGGCGGTGGACATCCAGGGGCACACGCCCGGCCACTCTGGCTACCTCATCACCTCGGGTGAGGCCTCACTGCTCTATATCGGCGACACGATGCACCATTCGGTGATTTCGGTGCAGCGACCCGACTGGACCATCGCCTTCGATGGCGACGCTCCGTTGGCTCAGGAAAGCCGGAAGGCCGTGCTCGCCTCCGCCGCCGATTCCGGCCAGCGCGTCTACGCGGTCCACTTCCCTTTCCCGGGTCTTGGCAAGTTCGAGAACCGTGATGGCACGTTCGTGTGGGTGGCTGAATGACCGCCCGGCGCTCGCGGTTCTGGCGCGCTCTGTACGCCTTGGTAGCGGCTGACGGCCATCACTGCCGGAACTCCCTCATGTCCAATGCCGGAGGGTGCTAAGTCTTCGTGGAAGGCGTCGAGACCGGTTGTTGGAAGGCCGCGCCAGCAGAATCGCGAGTCCGTTGGGCAGCGACAATACCGTGAGCGGGGCCCCCTAGGGGATGGTTCGACTTTGACCAAACCGAAGACCGACACCTCATTCACGACGGACGTGGCCGAGTTGTATGAGTCGACGCTCGTTCCCCTGATCTTCCGGCCCTACGCCCGCGACCTCGCAGAACGCGCCAGGGATCTAGCACCGAGCTCTGTCCTCGAGATCGCTTGTGGTACCGGAGTCGCGACGCTGGCAGAGGCGAAGGTTCTAATCGAGCAATGGCGGCGAGAGTACAACACCATCCGGCCCCACAGTTCACTGGGCTATCGGCCACCAGCCCCGGAGGCGGTCAGGCCGGATCAGGCGTTCTTGAATCTTCCGGCTCTCCGGGGTCCTCACCCCCAGAGCCAGGGAGCTTTGAACTAACACTCTAAGTGGTACCGCAGGTGGGGGCGGATCACAGTGCTGGTGGGAGACATTCTCGAGGATGAAGACTCGATGAGACTCAGGACACTCTGGCTCTGCCTGCTGGCGGGATGTTCCTCGCCCTCCACGCCGGCGGCAGACTCTGACGACGCCCCCCCGGACCCGTGCACGTCAGCGAACTCGCTTTGCGCCG
>JAYZBT010000096.1:0-6644 GCA_036338615.1 Gemmatimonadota bacterium | reverse complement strand
TGGCCCGTCGCCACCACCTCGACAAGGCCCTCGCGCACGGCCTCGAACAAGTCGTACTCCTCGATGACCCCAAGCGACTCGGTCCCGCGGTCGCCGCGCGTCGCTTGGAAGACGAACAGGTGTTGGCCGGGCAGGAATTCGTGCAGCTCGACGAGGTCGAATCCCGCTGGATTCCATTCGCTGAGCACCTGGCGTACCGACATGCGGTGGTCGGGCTTGATGTGGTCGCCCGTGCCGTCTTCGACCCGGTACTCGACCAGCGCCACCCTCCCGTCCGGCTTCAACGCCTGCCGCATCTTGGCGAGCATCGCCTCGTGGTCCGAGAACTCGTGGTACACGTCGACGAGCAGGATCCAATCGATCTCACTTTCGGGCAGCTTGGGGTCGTCGAACTCACTCAACACCGGCACGATACCGGAGAGACCTTCCCGTTCGATGTGGCCACGTAGGATCTCCAGCATCTCGGGCTGGATGTCCACACCGTAGACCGTGCCCGTGGGAGCCACGAGCCGGGCCATCCTGCGCGCGTGGTATCCGGAGCCGACACCGATGTCGGCGACTACGTCTCCGTCCTCGAGGCCCATCGCCGCCAGCATCTCGTCCGGCATCTCCTCGGCGACGCGCTCGGCGCGTTCCAGCCAGGGCGCCCCCTGATAGGACATGAACTGAGCGGGGACACGAGCGGGTAGCTCCTTGGGCAGTTCCTGGGCCGAGGCGGCACTCAGCCCCGCGAAGAACAGCACCCCGACGGGCCCGCAGAAGACCACGCCTCGGGCCAACCGCCAGCGCTGCGAACTTGGGATCTGGGTCTTCACGGTCGGCATGAGCAACTCCTCGGGGGCTTCGGTTTGGGATGGTCATTGTGAACCATGGATCGAGGGAAGGGAAGGTGGACGAGCGGAACGCGTTTCGGCTCGTTATTCTTCCCGCTCGGATCGCACCCCCGCGACAGAGGAGCGCGCATGTCCGTTCGACTCTCGGGTCTCGTTGCTGCGGTGGCTGTGCTCGGCGGCCCGTTGGCCGCGCAGGAGCTATCCCCAGGCTACCTCGACGCGGGTCCGATCCTGCGTGCTGCGCGTGAGGCGATCGGGGTGAGCAACCTGCGGTGCGTGACGATCTCTGGAAGCGCGTATGCCGGCATGGTCGGTCAGCAACGGCTGAACGGATACGAAGTGGACTGGCCACGCGGCGAGCGCCTCTCCAACTACACCCGTACGATGAATTGGGATGCCGGGACCATGGTCGAAGAGTTCGACCGGGAGCCGGGGCACAACCCTGCCTCGTGGAAACACGGACTCGGTTGGCGTGGCGGGACGCCGATCCAGCGGAACAGCCGCCAACGCTTCGCGGTCAACGGGGAGTTCGCGTGGCACGTGGACGGGCAGGGCGGCGAGCCCGTCGCCTCGCCCCGAGACGACGCCGAACGCTGGCAGCTCGACATGTGGCTCAACCCGCACGGTTTTCTCAAGGCGGCGATGATGCCCGGCGCCGAGCCCATGGCCACGTGGAGGTGGGAGCTCGGGGAGATGGGTCGCGACGGCGCGACCACGATCCCGGAGAAGGTCACCATCGTCTCGATCACTGTGCTGGGGAAGTACCGCGTGGACGCGACCATCAATCGTGAGAACCTGCTGCAACGTATACACACGTGGGTCCCCGATCCCGTGCTCGGCGACATGAACTACGAGCACGAGTTCACGAATGCGAGCTATGTAGACCTCGGCGACGGCATTCGTTTTCCCACCGGCTGGCACCAACACGAGGGCTGGGACGACAACTACCAGGCGCAGAGCGTCAACGCTGGACACAACGCCTTCGGCGGCACGCTCTCTGACGTCCGGGCGAACGAGTGTGACGACGCGGTCGCAATACCCGCGTCGGTCCGGGTGGCCGACTTCGCCGTCGCCGTCACGACGCGCGAGGTGGCCGAGGGTGTGTGGCTGCTGGGCGGCGCGTCACACAACAGCGTCGCCATCGAGTTCGACGACTACGTGGCGGTTGTGGAGGCCCCTCTCGACGAGCCCCGCAACCTCGCCGTCATCGACGAGATCGTTCGTCTGGTGCCGAACAAGCCCATCCGGTTCCTCATCAACACGCATCAACATCACGATCACATCGGTGGTCTGCGCACCTATATGCACATTGGCGCGACCATCGTCACGCATTGGAAGAACTACGACTTCTATACGCGGGACGTGCTCAACTACGCGCCGCGCACATTGGAGCCGGACATGCTGGCACTCTGGCCACCCACGGAGCTGGCCGAGGGCTACCAGTACGAGACCGTCCGCGAGAACTACTGGCTGAACAACGGGGCACGGTCGATGCACGTCTCCTATGTGCACCCGCTCGCTCACGGTGAGGGCATGCTCGTCGCGTATCTACCGGAAGAGAAGATCCTGATCGAGGCTGATCTCTTCGATTCAACGGGCTCCGGTGTCTCAGGCGTGACCGAGCCGACGCCGGCCAACCGGACGCTACTCGGTCACGTGAGGCGCCTGGGGCTCGATGTGGATACGATCGTACCGATTCACGGAGTGCCCGTAACGTGGTCGGACTTCGTGGCCTTCACCGAATCGGGTCGGTAGGAAGGGAGCGCCCCGCGCAGAGACGTCCGCCGCCAAAAGAGGAGGTAGCCGCCGGTCAACTCGGCCAGACCAGCGAAGATCTGGTATGCCGAACTCGCCCCTAGGACCGGAATTCCTCCCAAATACCCGAGTAACGCACGTACACTCCCGCATCGTCCACTAGGACGATGCGGTCTGGGAGGGTCTCCCCGGATCGTCGATGCCCGCCGTGATCAACGCGGCGGCGGCCGCCTGCCACTGCAGAAATGGGTAGCGAAGCCGGCCATCCCCATCTCGTTCGACGAGCCACTGCACCGCGGAATTACAAAGGTTGCAGACGCCGTCGAAGAGAACGAGTGGTGGCTCGGGCTCGCCTATCTAGTTGGAACTCAGCCCCCCGGATACTCACGCAGGATCTCACCGACGAGCTTGTTCGGGTCCGCGCCTTCGATCGGCTCGAATTTCTGCACGCGGCCCATGAAGCAATCCGCTAGGAACAGGTTCCCGTCCTGGTCGGTCGTGATCCCATGGGAGCAAGCGATCCGCCCGGCCGGCGTGCCCGGCGCGCCCCAGCTGTACAGGTAGTTCCCCTCGAGGTCGAACTTGATCATCCGGTTGGTAGGCGCGTCCCCCACCCAGATATGGCCGTCCGTCGTGACGAGGTGATTGGCCATCAGGGTGCCCTGGTTTTCCCAGTGCGGTGACGTGAGCGGCCACATGTCCAGGAAGACACCGTTTTCGTCGAAGACCTGCATGCGGGCGTGACCGCGGTCGATGACGAAGAGTCGCCTGTCGGCGCTGATCGCGATGCTGTGGGGGTTGTTGAATTCGCTCGGGCCGGGGTTCTGGGGGTCGGCGGGAGCCGAGCCCCAATCCATGAGGAAGTTGCCGTCCGGGTCGAATTTGGCCACGCGCTTGCCGTCGTATCCGTCGCTGATGAAGTACGTGCCATCGGGCAGCCAGGCGATGTCGGTCGGGCGGGCGAAGTTGTTGGGCCCGCGCCCTGGCACCCCCAACTCACCGTGCGTGCGTACGAGCTCGCCGTCGTACGTGAACTTGTAGATGACGTGCAGCTGATCGTCGATGATCCACACGTGCTTTTCCTGGTCGTACGGGCTCATTTTGATCTGGTGCGGTCCGCGGCCGCAGGGCTGTAGCGCGAACAGCGAATCGAGGTGCGGCCACGTCTCGACGAGATTGCCCTCGCCGTCGTACACGTTGATGCTGTGATGCCAACGGCGTTCGTAGCCCCGGCGATTTTGCGTCGGCTGGCACCGAGCACTGAGGCCGTCCGTGGTGGGTGGCGCGTTTCCTACGGAGTTGGTCGCCCCGTATGCGGTCCAGGGGTCCTCTCCCTCAGGGAGCGGTAGCTCTCCGCGCATCGCGACCCAGATGCGGTCGGGACTCTCTGCGTACACGCCTCCGAACGAGCCCCAGGTCCAACCATCGTGCGAGTGGTCATCGTCGGGAAGCGGTTTCGGCCAGTCCGCGACCTGGTAGTGGCCGGTGGGCCAGTCCTGATGACTCCACCGGGTCCCATCGGGGGTCGCCTCGACCACCGCGGCGTCTTCCCCAGCCGTACAACTCGCTACACCCAGGGGAAGTAGGAATGCCATCGCCACCACGTACACGGAACGATTGCCTCTCATGGGACACCTCCGAAGGTTGGAATCTCCCTCAGCATATGGCTTGCGGCGCTCGGACGCACCATCGTCGAGGTGTCGGCATCGCCTCATGCCCACCGGTAGCGAGATCGAGCGACTCGCGTTCCAACGACGCACTGAAGTGGCCGCGAGCCCGAACGAGGTCCTATTCGAGAGCACCACACCCGGTCTGCGCTTCCTCGTATCCTACTATCTCACAGATCCAGATCAGAGCAAGACGGTGACGGTGGGTACCGCGGTCTCGAGAATGCTACGAGGTGTTCTCTCTCAGGGCGGATGACCGCCTCGGGCGTCAGGCGTCGCGGTGCGCGCATGGGTCGCACACCTCGCGCTCGCTCGCCATTCTTGCACGCAAGAGAAATCGTAGGCGTTCGGTCGCGGTGAAGCTGGCCCGAGGAGGCTCAATGAAGCGGTGGTCGATGCAGCAGCGGGTGAGAAGACTACAGGAAACGATGGCGGTCGGACTGATGGCGTTGGCCGCGCTTGCCCACCCGGCCCTGGCTCAGAGTGTGTTTCCGACCGGAACCACGATCTACAACCCCGCCGAGGCCCACAGCAGCTATGTCCTGATTTCAGATCACAGCGCGGTCGGCAATCACTCGAGCTCGACCTTCCGGGCAGAGAACGGGCGCGGAAGCCCCGGTGACGTTCGTCTCATCGACATGAACGGGAGCGTGGTTCATACCTGGCAGGTGGCGCCCTACTTCAACAAGCGCAGCCGGCTGCTCCCCAACGGTAACCTGGTCTACGTCGGCCCCAACCGGACCATCTACGAATACGATTGGGACGGTAATGTGGTCTGGACCCACCAAGGCATCGGCTCGGTCAACGATCTGCGGGTCTTGCCGAACAACAACCGCCTACTGATCGCCCACGAACCGATACCGGAAGAGTTCCAGCGACAGGTTCGAGACGTCGAGATCGCGCCGTGGTGGCCGCCGCGGCTGAGGGGAAGTGGCGAAACGCAATTGGGTGCCGATCTGTACGAGGTGAATCTGGACGGAGAGGTCGTCTGGGAGTGGCACGCGCACAACCATATCGATCTGAATTTGTTCTCCCCCGCGACCCCGGAAGGCGATTGGCTGCATGTCAACTCGGTTGCCCCGCTGCCCGAGAACAAGTGGTATGACGCCGGCGACGAGAGATTCAGGCCGGGCAACATCCTCTTGAATGCGAGGAACATCAACGTCGTCTACATCATCGACAAAGAGACCAAGCAGATCGTCTGGGAGGGCACGCACAACTACAAGGGTGGCATGGCACATGCCCACGAGGCCGAAATGATCGGGAAGGGACTTCCCGGAGCTGGCAACATCATCCTGTTCGACAACGGCCTGTTCACCAGGGACAGGACCCATACCGGGCAGACCTTCATCGTTGAGCTGAACCCGACGACTCAGGAGATCGTCTGGATCTATGAGACGGACGGCTACGCCAACTTGAAGTTCTTCAGCAAGAGCATGGGGACCCAGCAGCGGTTGCCCAATGGCAACACCTACATCGCCGAGGACAACACGGGGCGGCTCTTTCAGGTCAGACCCGACGGCGAGATCGTGTGGGAATATGTAAACCGAGGCGGCACCACCCGTCCGTCCGTGATTCCATACGACTTTACGCCACAACTGAGGGCGATGCCGCGCCCGGAGGAACTCGCCGTGACGCCGCCGAACAACCTGGAGTGGCGCCTTACGCCGGATACCCGCAGAGAGCGTGGAAGGCTTTAACGCCTCCCGGGATCGGCAGGAGAGCGAGGACGTGGCGCCGGGGAGTGCAACGTGGGGCCGCGACGAACTGCTCGCCCACTTCGGTCAGATCGACATCGTGTTCGACCAGATCCTCCGAGGTCGCATCACGCCGCAACTGCTTGGACCGCCGATGACTCAGGGTCTAACATAGGAAGTGGTTCCCCACTTGGGGGCACGTCAGACGAGCAAACCGGAAAAAATACCCTGTACGCTACGTACCTCCATGCATCCGTTTAGTGCGGAGCGGGCGCATTCTGATGGAAGGCCGCCGGCTCTGGCTCCGCCAGCAGGTCCTCCCCGTGTCCGATCAGTCCAGCCAAGCGATCGTAGTGGGGGCTACCCGGCACGGATGGTATCGCCTGTACGCGGACGGCTAAACCTTCCGACTCCCTCCAACCCAAAGCAGCACTAGGAGTTTCCGCGGAAACGTGCGTATGTTCTCGCGAGGACGAGTCAGGGCTGCTGAACGACGAGCCGGTCGGGGATACCGAATCATGACGAGCGACGAGAGAGGGATGACCCGGCGAGGCTTCCTTCATCGCGCGAGAATTCGACCGCGGGACCGCGGTCTACGTCAGAGGGATGTGTGCGGCAGAGCTGCGAGCGGCTCGGAACCTACAGCCGAATCCGACTTCATCACTACTTGGAACGTGAGGCAGGGATCATGA
>JAYZBT010000095.1:0-9860 GCA_036338615.1 Gemmatimonadota bacterium | reverse complement strand
CGGCCTCGCCGAAGTCCATCGGCGAATCGACAGCAGAAACGTGCTCGATGCCCGCGCCGCGCGCGATCGCGGCGAGATCAGTGATGCCCTGCGTCGTATGCGATTCAAAACCGCCCGTGGAAAGCAGGCTGCCGTTGTCGAAGATGATGTGGAGCAGGTTCTTCGGCCGATACCGGGCGAGCGTCGCGAGCCCTCCGAGATTCATCAGCACCGAGCCGTCACCGTCGAGTACGACGACCCGCTCCTCAGGGCGATGGAGCGCGAGCCCCAATCCGATGGAAGAGGCCAGGCCCATCGCATGCTGCAGATAGAAGAAGTTCTCCCTGTGGCCGAGGTCGTATAGCTCCTGCGCGCTTGCGCCCATGATGGTCACGACCAGCTTGTCCTCGAGCTCGGGGTAGAGCATCGCAATGCATTGGGCGCGCTCCATCAGTTCTCCATCAGGTCGCGCGTGAGCAGGAGTGCCACCGGAGAGAGCGAACTCTGTGAGAACGTCCAAGCCTCCTGGATCTGCTTGCCGACCTTCTCCGGGTCGCGTGCGTGCTCGAACGGGATACTCAGCGCTCGCAGGACCCCTTCGGTCACGATGCCGCCCCGGGTGTGCCAAGGGTACGGCTCCCCCCAATGCCCGCGCACCGCGATGAGCATGCACAACGGAATCCCATAGAGCTGCGCGAGCGACACGATGCCGTTGAGGGCCCCGAACATGCCGTGGTTCTGCATGAGCAGGATATGCGGCTCCCCGGCGAAGTACGCGCCCGCGGCAATGCCCACAGCCTCCTCTTCTTTCGCGACCTGGATGAGCTGCATGTCCGGGTCGTCCTCGGCGCGCTGCAGCAGCAGTCCCAGCCACGTCTCCGGCAACGCCGAGATGCTGGCGATGCCGGCGGCCTTGATGCCCTCGAAGACGGCCTTCGAGTTGTCGTAGGAGACGGTCATGAGAAGCAAGATGTCGCCTGCGTGCTCGTTTCGACAGCGCCTCGCGGGCGAGCGCGTGCCCTTAGGCCACGCGCCCGATCTGTGTGTGAGAGCCCCGCAATTCAGGTCTCACGAAACCCTAACGATACGGATCCTCACGCGAGAGGTGCCGCTCGACGTAATCGGCCACCCCCTCCTCTACCGACCTGAACGGCCGGTCGTATCCGGCAGCGCGCAGGCGCGCCATGTCGGCCTGGGTGTAGTACTGATAGCGGTCCCGAATCTCCTCAGGGGTGTCCACCCAATCGACCGCGAGTTCCTGGCCGACCGCGGAGTAGAGGGCCTGCATGAGCTCGAGCCACGTCTGGGCTCTGCCCGTGCCCAGATTGAAGAGACCGTTCACGTCTCGATTCTCCATCAGCCAGAGCACGACGCGCTCGCAGTCCTTCACGTAGACGAAGTCGCGCATCTGCCCTCCGTCCTCGTATTCCGGATGGTGCGAGCGGAAGAGCGTGACCTGCTCGCCGCGAACGGCTGCGGGGTGGTTCTTCAACACCACGCTGCGCATGTCGCCTTTGTGGTGCTCGTTCGGCCCATACACGTTGAAGAACTTGAGGCCCACCCACTGGGGTGGCTTCCGACCTCCTGAAGCCACGATGCGCGCGACCCAGCGATCGAAGAGGTGTTTGCTCCACGCATACGCGTTCATCGGCACCAGCCTTGCCAGGCCTTCCGGAGAGTCGTCGTCATCGAAGCCCTGGGCGCCGTCGCCGTACGTGGCCGCAGAGGACGCATAGATGAGTGGCACATCGTGTTGCACGCACCACCGCCAGATCCGCTGGGAAAGTCGAAGATTGGCATCGACGATCAAGTCGGCGTCCGTCTCGGTCGTAGCCGAGATTGCCCCCATGTGGATGACGTAGGCGACCTCACCGCCGCGACGTTGCAGGAAGTCGTCGAGTCCAGCCGGATCCACCAGCTCGTCGACTTCCCGGCCCCGCAGGTTCTTCCACTTGTCGTCCGTCCCGAAACGGTCGACCACGGTGATGGGCCCCTCCGCTGCCGATTCCAATCCCGCGACGATGTTCGAACCGATGAAACCGGCGCCACCTGTGACCAAGATCACGGTTGTCTACCTGGTTCGCCGACTACGGCCTTTGTCACCCTCATCGTCGCTCTCACTGTTGTGGTCCGGACCCGCGCCAGCAATTTGCCGCTCTAGGTCGGACCGCGATAGCGGTATCGACCGTCTCGCCGAGCTCCTTGATCAACCAACGACCTACTTGCGATCAACTAGAATCTTGTTCTAAATTCTGAGATCGCACTAGCTACGGGGTGGAAACACTCTTGCCTGCCACTGCCGATACTCTTCCGGCGTTAGCGCCCGGCCCTGCTCGAGCCAGTCCTCGTCGCTCATGGCAGCGCGGCCGAGGACGGTCCCCTTCGCGCCCGCTCCAACCACGTACCGTAACCTCGGTTCCGGATCGAGGAGGGCTCGGTCGATGGCTTGGGCGACCACCGCAGGCGGGTCGGCGTTGGCACGTGCATGCGTGTAGAGCCCCTGCATGCGAGCCAGCACCTCACCGTAAGGGTCGTTCGTCTCCGGTGGGTTCGAGGCTTTGTCCAGGATCGGGGTGGAGATGAATCCCGGCTCGATGATGATGACGCGAAGGCCGTGCTTTCCGGTCTCGATCGCGAGGGCCTCGCTCAGCGCCTCGAGCGCGTACTTGCTGGCTGAGTAGACACCGTGGCCGCCACTCACGAGGCGGCCTGCGATCGAGGTGACGTTGACGATGGTCCCGCTTCCTCGTGACCGCATTCCCGGCAATATGGCCTGGATGGTGCGTAGCGCGCCGAAGACGTTGGTCTCGAACACCGCCTTGGCGTCTTCCATCGGTACGGCCTCGACGCTCGTCAGGCTGCCGATGCCTGCATTGTTCACCAGTACGTCGATGCGTTGTGAGCGCTCCAGCGCCGCCCCTACCGCGCGCGTGACCGAGCGGTGGTCGTTCACGTCGAGTTCGAGCAGCGTGAGGTCCAACCCTTCGAGTTGGCTCGTGACGCGCAGCGTGTCACCAGACCCATCGGGGGTGCGCATGGTCGCGTAGACGGTGTCACCCAGACGCGCGAAGTGAAGGGCGGTTGCCTCGCCGATGCCAGTGCTGGATCCGGTCACGAAGACGACTCGAGTTGACACTAGTTCGCTCCAATTTGCTCAGAGAGCAGCAGCGTAGCCCGCCCGGCGCTCAGATGAAATGAGGTCCCGTAGGGCGCAGACAAAGCGAGGAGCCGGTTCAGGATCGACTGCCCCGTCTCGGCGTCTGCCACTTCCGGGAACCCGCGAGTCTCGAGAGACAATGGCCCTTGCTCACCCGAATCGAGCACGACGGGGGTAAACGTGACTGCCTTCACGCCTCCGCCGCCGACTACGACCTCGGCGAGCACGCTCTGCCACACGTCGGCCGGATACCGACCGGGCTCGGTTTTCGTCTGGAAAATGAAGTTCCCCAGCCCGTACAGGATCAGGCCGCCCCTGTAGGACTCTACCCCCATCAAGGTCGGCTCGCCATGACGCACGTAGATGTCGGCACCCGCGTCGATGGCGGCTCGCGCCCAATCCTCCTGCCAGCCGGGCGCGGCGTCCGTCTGAAAGTGCTGGTACGCAATCACGACGTCGGACTCGGCTCGGGCGACCCGGATGCTGGAGAGGTTGCGGTCCCAGTCCGCCGTGTCACCCGGCTGGAGCATGTTGAGGCCGGCCCGGGTTGCGGTGGCGCGCGCGTCCTCGCTCGTATTGACCGATGCCGCAGAGACCAGCGACACGGTGAGGCGCCCCACCTGGAGATAGGACGGCGCCGCGGCTTCCGAGACGTCGATGCCCGAGCCGGCGTGGGTGAAGCCACGCGCCTCGGCTTCCTTGATTGCGGACAACACGCCACTAGTGCCGTAGTCCCAGGCGTGGTTGTTGGCCAGCGACAGAAGCGATACGCCGATCTCGCCGAGGTAGTCCAGCACTTCCGGCCCTGCCCCGTGGAAGTACACGTCGTCGCGCGTCGGCTCGCAATCACATCCCGCACCCGCGATGGCCACCTCGAGATTCGTGAAGACGGCGTCCGCCCGACGCAGAATCGGAGTGATGGACTGAAGCGGAGCATCGAGGAACTCCCGGGGGTCGTGCTCGATGAGAGCTTGGCCGACGATCGTCAGCCTGACGTCGGGTACCGCGGCGCTCGGCTCCTGCGTGGGCCCGGCGCAAGCAACGAGTATGCAGACCGGCAGTGGCCACAAGGCGTTTGCCGCGCTGCGAGGGTGATAGGGACTCAGGATGATCACCTAGCTGGTGGTGGTCGTGCCTCCTGCGCTTCACAATGGGAGACAGCGCCGCTCGGACGCAACGAAGCCTCGTCTTCGTCGGTCTGACGACTCGACTCCAACCGGCCCAGTCGGTTGCGTCCCTAGCCCCGCACCGCCATAACGGAGGCCATGGATAAGCGTTTCTTGTTTCCCGCAATCGTAGCCGCAGTCGCGATCGCGCTGTACGTCTCACGACGCTACGACGCGCCGGTTCCATACCCGGACCCGACTCGAGAAGTCCACCACGTGATTCCGTGGCGGGCCGGTGGTGGAACCGACGCCGCGATGCGTGGCTTCATGAGCCACTTCGAGCGGCACCTGGGCGTCTCCGTCGTGACCGAGAACGTGCCCGGTGGCCTCAGCTCGGTCGGATTGACGAGAGTGCAACGTGCTCCAGCCGACGGATACACGCTTGGCACGATGACCTACGACGCGCTCTCGGTGGAAAGCCTCGGGCTGGCTCCGGTCTCTTGGCGGTCCTTCGAGCCGGTCTGCATGGTCACGGATCACCCGAGCGCGCTGATCGTGCCGGGCTCTTCGTGGCCCGACCTGGAGGCGTTCCGCCAAGCCGCCATCGCCCGTCCGGGCGAGATCATCGCCGGCAACGTGGGCATGCGCGGTATCTGGCATCAGCATGCCGCCGCGATGGAGCAGGCCATGGAGATCGAACTGCGGCACATCCCCTACGAAGGAGGCTCGGGACCGCAGTTGGCGGCGATCCTGGGCGGAGAAGTGGACGCGATCGTGTCGAGCCTTCCCGCGGCCATGCCGTACGTCGAGTCCGGTTCGCTGCGGGTGCTCGCGATCATGGCCCAGCTGCGCAATGAACTCCTGCCCGATGTCCCGCTGTTTCGCGAGTTCGGCTACGAACTCGACTATGGCGGCTTTCGCATCTTGGTGGCCCCCGGCGGAACGCCACCCGACGTCGTCGGCCGGCTCGCTCGGGCCTGCCGGGAAACCGCCGAAGACCCGGAGTACCAGGCGTGGGCAGCGGACGTCGGTATCGGGGCGTCGTGGAAGGACCGTAGCGGCACTGAATACCACCTGGAATTCTTGGCGCCTAAAGTCGAGGCGCTCATGCACCTGCTGAGCGAGCGATGAGTAAGACACGTGGTGCGGACGCGGTCGTCGCGATCCTGGAGGCCCTCGAGGTGGACGTCGTCTTCGGCCTGTGTGGGGACACCTCGCTTCCGTTTTACGACGCGCTGGCGAAGTCCGAGGGAATTCGACATGTGCTGACCCGCGACGAGCGTTGCGCGTCCTTCATGGCCGATGCGTACGCTCGCCTGAGCGGCCGCGTGGGCGTGTGTGAGGGCCCGAGCGGCGGGGGCGCCACGTACATACTGCCGGGTGTCGCCGAGGCGAACGATTCTTCGGTGCCGCTCGTGTGCCTGACATCGGACATCGGGGTGGAGGATCGCGGAAAGGGCACGCTCACAGAGCTGGACCAGGCGGGTCTGTTCCGGCCTGTCACCAAGCGTGTCTTCTCACCGACCGCTGGCGCGCAACTGCCGAACATGTTGCGTGACGCCTTTCGGGAGGCCACCACAGGGAGCCTCGGTGCCTGTCATGTCTCGCTGCCACTAGACGTGCAGGGCCAGCTCCTAGACTCTCTGGACCCCGATTCCGAGACCCATGCGGAAGCGCGTTTCAGTCACTATCCGAACGAGCGCCTGGCTCCAGACCGCGCCCAGGTGAAGGCCGCCGCGCGACTCCTGGTGGAGAGCCGACGCCCCTTGCTGGTGGCCGGAGCAGGTGTTCTACGCTCCGGCGCCTGGGACGAAGTGACGGCCTTGGCCCGTGCCCTCGGCGCCGCGGTCGCCACGTCCATTTGCGGGAAGGGCGCGATCGCCGAGACGGATCCGCTCTCGCTCGGCGTGATCGGCAGCAACGGAGGACTGCCCTGGCGGCACGACTTCGTGCGTCGGGCCGACCTGGTGTTCTACATCGGTTCGGGCACCGGTTCGGTCACCACCGAGAAGTGGACCCTTCCGGCTCCGGGTTCGACCACCGTGCTCCAGCTCGATGTTGACGAGCGGGTGATCGGACGCAACTACGACGTAGCGATCGGAATCTGTTCGGACGCGAGTCTGGGTCTGGGGGGGCTCCTGGACGAGGTAGCGGCGCTCATGGCCGATGGTGCGCGAGACGGGGTCGACACCGCCGAGGTAGCGGCGCAAATCGCAGAAGAGATCGCCATCGGACGGAGCGCCCACATGGAGCAGGTCGCTCATCTGTTCGAGTCGGACGAAGGTCCGATTCGGCCCGAGCGCCTCGTCGGGGAGCTCTTCGCCGCGCTGCCGGAGGATTCGGTGATCGTGGCGGATCCCGGCACACCCTGCCCTTATGTGTCTGCCTATTGGCGGCTCGAAAAACCCGGCCGTTGGTTCGTGAGCCCCAGGGCGTTCGGCGCGCTCGGTTACTCGCTGCCCGGTGTGGTCGGGGCCCACCTCGCCAAGCCGGAAGCTGGACGGGTCGTGGGCATGATGGGCGACGGATCGTTCGGCATCTCGGCAGGCGAACTAGAGACTCTCGTGCGCCTTCATGTCCCGGCTACCCTCATCGTCTGCAACAACGCCAGCTACGGCTGGATCAAGGCGGGCCAAAAGAGCCGCGGCGATGACTATTACTCGGTCGACTTCGGGCGATCGGACCACGCGGCGATCGCGCGCGCCTATGGGATGCCAGCTTCCCGGGTCGAGGACCCATGCGAGTTGGCGTCGGCGATGAGCGCCGCGCTCAATGCCCCGGGCCCATACCTGCTCGACGTCGTGACCCAGCCGCTCGAAGAGGCGAACGCGCCCGTCTCCAAATGGATCGCTTGACGCAGACGCCCTCGGGCGGGGACGCACACGCACCCCGGCTACCCCAGGCGGGATCCGGTCGAGACGATGTCGCCTCCGGAGGCGTACTTCTGCTCGTTGCACTCGCCTACGGCGCGGGCGCGACACGGATCCCAGCGCAGGTGGGTGAGCCCGGCCCGGGCTTCATGCCGCTCACGTTGGCGGTGCTGCTCGCGGCGTTGGCGATCGCAATTATCGTGGGGGGAGTCAAGAACGGTGCGGGCCGCGGCGCCAAAGGGAACGGAAGCTCGGGTGGTGCGGGCGGGGTCTTTGCAGCGGCCGGCCGCCCCTGGTTCGCCGCCCTCGCCACGATCGTCTTTGCCGCCCTCTTCGAGCCGCTCGGCTTCGTTTTGAGCACGCTCGGCTACAGCGGCTACCTGACCAGCCTCTTCACCGAGGACCGCAAGCACCGAGTGGCGGTTCCGGTCTTCGTTGTCACCGTGCTCTTCGTGTTCTTCCGCCTAGCGCTCGGGGTACGGCTACCAACGGGACTGTTGGGGTGAGGCGCTTACTCGAGCGACGACGGTGACGCCCGACCTCCTACTCTCCCCCGAGTTGCTCCCGTTTCTGGTCGGCGGCGTCCTGCTCGGAATCATGGTGGGTGCGGTGCCCGGGCTCACCGCCACGCTCGCGATCTCGCTGTTGCTGCCGCTCACGTTTCAGCTGGCTACCGCGCCGGCGATCGTCATGATGACGGGCATCTTCACTGGTGGCATCTACGGCGGCTCCATCGCCGCGATTATTCTGCGCATTCCGGGCACACCGGCGAGTGCGATGACCATGCTCGATGGCCACGCCATGGCCCAAGGCGGAAGGACTGGGTTGGCGATCGCACTCGCTACGTTCTCTTCGTTCGTGGGGGGTGTGTTCGGCGGCGTTGTACTCGTGCTCTTCGCGCCCCAGCTCGCGCGCGTGGCTCTGACCTTCCAGTCGCCGGAGATGTTCGCGCTGGTAGTGCTGGCGCTCGTCGCCGTGGCGACCGTCTCTCCAGAGTCGCTGTTGAAGGGCACGACCGCGACGGTCATCGGGCTCATGCTCGCAACGGTGGGTATCGACCGTCTGGTTCCGGTGCCTCGCTACACGTTCACATCGGTGGATCTGCTCGTGGGGGTCCCCCTCATACCGGTTGTCATCGGTCTGTTTGCCGTTGCCGAGCTGCTCCATCAATCAGGGGAGCCCGCTCACCGAGGCGATGCGCCCGAGGTCGGATCCGGTCGCTTAGCGGCGTTGTGGCGGGAGGTGCGCTCGGTCGGAGTCGGTGTGTGGGTGAAGAGCCCCGTGATCGGGACGCTCGTGGGAGCGCTGCCGGGCGCGGGCGCCGCGATGGCAGCCTTCCTCTCGTATTCGGAGGCGAAGCGGTCCTCCGACGCGCCGGAACGCTTCGGCTCAGGCGTCGCTGAGGGTATCGTCGCCCCGGAGTCCGCCAACAATGCGATGACCGGTGGCGCGTTCATTCCCATGCTCGCCCTCGGCATTCCGGGGGACGCGGTCACGGCGGTGATCCTGGGCGGCTTGGTCATGCACGGGGTCACGCCCGGGCCGCAACTCTTCGACCAGGGATCCGTACTCCTGGGCCCGCTTTTCGGCGCATACTTCTGGAGCTATGTGCTGATTCTGATCTTCGGCCTCGCGCTGATTCCGCTCTTCGTGCGCATCACTCGCATCCCGCGGGCGATGCTCTTTCCCTTCATCGGCGCGCTGGCGGTGATCTCCGCTTTCACATCCGAAGGAACCACGTTCGCGATGTACCTGACGGCGGCGGTCGGGGTGCTAGGGTTCGTGCTTCGGCGGTATGGCTATCCTCTGATCCCGGTCCTGCTCGGCCTCATCCTGGGGCCGATGCTGGAATCGAACTTCCGGCGATCCATGATTCTCTCGGAGGGAGATCCGTCGGTATTTCTGCGCTCGCCCGTGGCGGCCGTATTGCTTCTGGCCGCCGCGGCGTTCCCTCTCTTGGTATTGAGGCGACGAAACAGCGCCGCCCGCCCGTAGGCTGACGGCGCTCGCTTCGGCGCTCTCCGGGGTGATTCTCGCCCCTATTCGTAACGCAGCGCGTTAGCGGGCCTCACGCGCGCGGCACGCCCGGCGGGGATCCAGCAGGCGAGCAACGCCACGGCCGCGCAGAGCGCCGGCACGGAAATGAATGTCTGCAGGTCCTGCGGTTCAACGCCGTAGAGCATGCCGCTCATGAGATCCGTGACTAACCAGGCGACGCCCGTACCGATGACGACGCCGGTGAGGGCCATGATCATGCCCTGACGCACAACGAGCGCGATGCGAACGCCGATCTCCTGCGTGCGCCGGCTCACCGAGTATGCCAGCACTCCGTAGATACCCACGATCGAGAGTATGATCGCGAGCGATCCGAACGCGCTCAGCAGCATCATCGCGAAGCGAGGCTGCGCGACCGATGAGGACAGCACTTCCTCGAAGGTCCGGATGTCCGACACCGGGAGCGTGGGATCGACCGCCCGTATCTCACGCCGCACGGCCGCGATCGGCTCCTTGGGTTCCCCACGGGTGGCGATCGTGAGCGTCATGCTACGGATCGTCCCCACGAGCAGGCCTTGCATGCGGTTGGCGCTCGCGCCCCTTCGTCCGCCCTCGTGCAGCGCGGCCCCGCCGCCGCCGCGGTTCACCCGCAGTCCAGGCACGAGACCGAAGAGCAGTGCCGTGAGCCCCGAAACGGCGATCGTGACGAACACCACGGTGGCGTTGAGGGACACCGCGTCCGAACGCGGCACA
>JAYZBT010000094.1:0-9885 GCA_036338615.1 Gemmatimonadota bacterium | reverse complement strand
GTGTTCGAGGCCACTTCCCGATCTCCCGCCAGGCGTTGGACCGCTGGCGCGTCGGCGGTGTCGAAGGGACGCAGTAGCAGGCGTTCGGTCGGGAGGGTTGGGAGAGGCATAGGGCCGTACGTAGCTCGCCTCGATCAATCGCGGTAGTAGGCACCAAAGAGGATCATCATCTCGTCGACGCTGAGCAGGCCGAACCGCAGCGTCCTGTTGCTCGTGTTGTTGTAGGTAGTCTCCAGCCGCAAGCCCTGGCCAGGTTCCAGGACCAAGGGCGGGTCCAACTCGAGGATCGGTGGGTGCGCCCAGTCGTACGCGATGTAGACGAGCTCGCCGCTACGCGGGCCGCCATCGATGAACACCTTGAACTCGGTCATGTGCTCGTGAGCGTGAGAGAAGAGCTGGAAGATCCGAATTCGCTCGTCCGTTCCGAATGTCTTGCTCACCGTTGTCACGGTGTTCGGGGGAAGACTGAAATCCACGTTGTTCATGTTGAGCAGCTCGGCGACATGCTCCACCTGAGCCGACTCGACCGTATGCAGGTTCACGTAGGCCTCGCCCTGCCTGACCTCACCCGTGCGGTTGACGTTGTGCGGATTCAAGTCGAAACCGCTTCCGCTAGGGATTCGCAGTGCCACACCGGGTGGGAAGTGATACGTCATCAAGGGCCACTGCGTGCCGGACACGAACTGATGGTATTGGGTGACGAGGAGATTCTGGAAGAGGTAGTTCCCATCGGGATCCCGAATGTCCCGAATGACATTGGGCTCCGGCCACAGGACCGCGGGCACGTCATCCGTGAGTTCGTACAGAATCAGATGATGGCTTCCTGAGCGCATCGCTATGTCGACACGGTTGACGAAGAGGTCCTCGTCGTTGTCGAGCGGCTGGTAATAGTAGAACTCCCGCTCGAAATTCGGGGCGACATCGTAGGGGCCGAGATGGAGTTGGATACCGTTACTCGGCACCGGCAACTGCGTGAATTCCGGGGGCTCGTAGCGTTCGGTGTTGTCGAGCAAGGACTGCTCAGCCACATGCCCCGTCTCGGGCGCCCCTGCCAGGATCCACTGCAGGATATACTCCAACTCTCCGTTGGTCAGCGACGGCGCGCCCAGAGGCATCAGCGCGCCGTAGCCCGGGTGGTCGTCGAAGTAGTGCTCTTGATTGGGCGCGTTGATCTTTTCCCAGAAGAAGCTCTTGTCGACGCTAGCCAGCCCCTGCGTTCCGACCAGCGTGAGCCCCTCGGCCCGAGCCGCGGCGTTGTCGGGCGCGCGGTTGATGAGTTGGCTGTACGCGACATCCGCGGTCAGGACCAAGTCTGATTGCTGAGCGAACGACGCTCCCGCGACGTGACACTCGACACAGTTCGTCTCCAGGATCGTCGACTGAATAATGCTCCATGTAGAGTCCAGAGGGCCCGTTTCAAGATCGAGTGAGCTCGAACCGTCCCCGCAACCCCATACCAGCGCACAGGTCAGCGAACCAACTACTGTTCCGCGAATCGCCTTCATGGCTTCACTCCCTTGGCGTCCCGATCCCTCAGTCAAGCTCGCAGGGAGAGGCCGCGAGCGCTCCTGCCTTGCACTCCGCCTTGCACTCCGCCTTGCACTCCTAATGATGAGCGGCATCTTGCGTGAGTAGGACCACCCAGTCAAAGGGGGGAATGATGATCCGACGGGCATCGAAGCTGCTAGCGCTCGTTTGTGCCGTTCTGACAACGGGGCTCTCCACCTCGGCCGCGGCTCAAGCCCCGGAGCGATCCGGGCGGTGGGACCCCGACTTCCAGCCCCCCCGGACCGCTTGGGGCCATCCGGATCTCCAGGGGAACTGGACCAACGCGACGCTCACGCCACTGGAGCGCCGGCCAGACACCGGCCCGGTCTATACCTGGGAGCAGGCCGACCGCATAGGAGGTCGGCAGCTAGCCCGAAACCGGGCGGGTAGCCAGCCGAGCGACCCGAATCGCCCGCCGCCGGAGGCGGGCAACATCGGCGCCTACAACACGGTGTTCTTCGAGCAGGGTGATGGTGCGGCGATCGTCAACGGTGAGCCGCGGGCCTCCCTGGTCACCTTTCCCTCGAATGGCCGGATTCCCCCACTTTCCGCGGAAGGCCGGAAGCGCAAGCAGGACTACGATGCGTTCCGGTCCCAGTTCGGTGAGTACGACCACCCCGAACTCAGGCCGCTGGTCGAGCGCTGCGTCGTCTACTATGCCTCCAGCCGCACGGGCACCATGGGACCTCCGATGAGTCCCACAGGGGGGTACAACAACAATGTCACGTTCGTGCAAACTCCCGACTACGTCGTTATCCGAGCGGAGATGATCCACGACATCCGGATCATCCGCCTGGGAGAGCCGGAGGCGCTGCCGAAGCACATTCGGCCGTGGTTCGGCGATTCCTGGGGCCACTGGGAGGGCAATACGCTCGTGGTCGAGACGACGAACGTGCACCCCGACCAGGGTTTCAACGAGTCCTTCGACAAGGTCCCCTACTCCGAGGACTATAGGGTGATCGAGCGCTTCACCCAGGTCGACGACGACACGATCCTGTACGAGTTCGAGGTCGACGACCCGAAGACCTATAGCGAGTCGTGGGGCGGGCAGATTCCGTACGAGAAGTTCGACCAGCAGATCCACGAATACGCCTGTCACGAGGGGAACTACGCGGTTGAGAACGTCTTGAGCGGCGCGCGCTACCAGGAGCGGCAGGGTCGCGGCAACGAGTAGGTAGTCGTCGGGCCGCTGATGTCGGTCGCTACCACGCTGCCCTTGTCCAAATGACTACCAGCCCACAAGGCACCATCGCCGACGGCGGGAAGGCGTCCTTCCTCAGGCGCTCCGGGACCTCACCGAAGTGTCGATAGATCTCCACGTCGAAGGGGTCCAGGAAGATCCCTGAATGGGCGTCCCTGCGCTCCGTGAACTGCAAGCGACCGGGCACCGGTCGGGCCGCTCTCGACCTCGACCGCGAGGGAGTCGAGCTCCAGCGCCGCGGGCGGGAGCGTCACGCGGAGGCCCCGAGCCCCGTATGCGCGGTGTCCCCGGACCTCCACGTGCTGGCTCACCTAGCTGAGCGCGGTGACCCGCACCGCCCTCACCTCGGGTGTCTAGCGTCGACGTCGCGACGCCGTCGGGCAGAGGGTAGCCGGTATAGGGTGCCCAGAACGTGCCTTGCTCGAATCGACCGCCCAGTCGCAACGTGGAGACCAGGTCCTCGGCGCGAGCACAAGTGTGCGCAGGTGTCGGGGCATGTTAGCGCACGATCTCACGCACAACGCCGTCCCATTTGTTCAGGATGAAGACCCGACCGCCGGGCCCGCGCCCGAAGTGTAGGTCGGCTCGGGTCGTCGGCTCGCGGCCTTGAGCGGCAACCTTGGCCTGCACGAGGTCGAGCAGCGTCTTCGTCTCATCGCCATCGCGGAACAGCACCCTTCGGATGGCGGCCTGTCCGCCACCACTCACACCGTCAGCGGGCACGTGGAAGACCTCGCCGCTCGGCAGATCGCCCCAGAGTACACGGTTCGTCAGCTGAGGAATTGCGTTGTCCCGGTATGCCACCACGCCCGTAGCCGCGGACCCGGGCTGGAGCAGGGGGTCTCGCTGGTCGAATTCCGCCAAGGGGTACGTGATCCGCGAGTCTCCCCGTGGGTTCGAGGCATCGACCCGGATGTTGGTCACCACCCGGTAGCTGCCCTCCCATGTGTTCCAGCCGAGGTCGCCGCCGGACGGCACGGGGCTGAGCTTCTCGACGGTACTCTGGCCGATGTCGGCTACCAACAGCTCGCCGGTTCCCGCGTCCCAGTCGAAGCCCTGCGGGTTGCGTAGGCCGGACGCGTAGATCTCACCGAGCGTTCCCTCGCTGCCGTCACGGGCGTAGGGGTTGTCGGCCGGCACGCCGTAGCGCCCGTTGGCGCTGTTGGAGCCCAGCGGGTGTATGCGCAGGATCTTGCCGAAGACGGAGCCGAGGTTCTGCGCGAGGTCTAGTAGATCGCCGGCCGCGCCGCCGTCCGCGAGACCGATATACAGCATGCCGAAGTCGGCATCGCCCGGTGACGAGAGCCGGTTGAAGCCGATACGACCGCCGTTGTGATTGTCGAAGGGCTGCTCGACGCGCAGCACCTCCCGCGGCGGGCCCCCGTCGTATGCCGCGGCCGTCGCCTCGATCGCGGTCCACTCGAAGAGCACGATGTCGTGCGTATTGTCGCCTCCACCGGGCACGAAGTCCGGATCACGAACCGAGCCGTTCGTATCGAGCCAGGTGTAGAGCTTCCCGTATCCCTCGGTGCCGGTCTCGTTGAACTGGGGATGCAGCGCGAAGCTCTGCAGCCCGACCTCCATAATGCGCACCACCTCCGGAGGTGTCTCCACCGACACGCCCCACCTTGGGTCGCGCACGTCGAGGTACAGCGTGACACCGCCGTCGTAATCGATGCCGTAGAGCAGGCCCCACATGTCGTTGATGAACAGACGCCCAGAGCCCGGCTCGTCGACGAGCACCATCGGGCGCGCGGCGGCCCCCTCGATATTCGGGAGCGTGGCGAATTCTTCCAGACCCACGACGATCACGCCCTCGGATGTCGGGATCGGCTCCGGGAATGGATCGTTCGTCTCCTGAGCGACGACCGGGCAGGCGATCAGCAAGGCGACGACAATTAGGCGAATCGTGGACATGCGGCGAAGGCTCCTCGATGCGGGGACTGGCACACATATCGCGCTCAGCGCATCGGCAGACAAGACCGCTTCAGGGCAGCGAGCCTCGATGACCGAGCGAGTGTCCCCGCTCAGGCGACTACGAGAGCGCAGCGCCCAGTGCCGCTAGAAGGAGGATCGCACCCACGGTGCTCGTGTCGCCACGGCTTTAACGTTCTCGAGTCCCCCATGGCGGAGAATGCATGTTCGTAGCCGGTATCGGTGGCGGGCGACCCTGGCCGTAGCACGTCGGGCCGCTGCCGCGACGATTGCCAACGCCAAGCCCCACGTGACCGTGGCATTCCGCCAAACGCCGCCTCCGGGGGCCACGATCAGTCCTGCTCGGCGGGCAAGCCACCCGCCCCAGCCATCGCACACAAACCTGTTTCGACGACTCATTGTTGCCATGGCCAAGGGTTCGTCCGACTTGTCCGGCCGCTCCGACCCAGATACGGTGCTGTGGTGTGGGAAATTACGTCGGAAAGCGCCGAGCAGGCGGACCAGTCGGCACAGGAGGCAACCATGAGGCGGACGGAAGCGAAGGGCGCGAGCGGACAGTCACGTCGTGAGTTCTTGCTGAGGGCGAGTGCCGCGACCGCGGGAGTGGTCCTCACTTCGTCCGTTCTGACGAAGGGGCTCAGCGCCACTGGTACTCTGCCCGGCGCCATCAGGATCGGCATTATCGGGTCGGGCAGAATCGGCGGGTCCGTCGGCATGAAGTGGGCGGAGGCCGAACATGAGATCCTCTTCTCGTCGCGCCATCCGGAAGAGCTCACGGAACTCGTACGGCGGGCAGGCTCCAAGACGCGCGCGGGGTTCCCCGCGGAAGCCGCGGAGTTCGGCCAGGTCATCCTCATTGCGGTGCCCTATGCCGCGCTCCCTCAGGTGGGCCAGGACTACGCGCCTCTGATGCGGGGTAAGGTCGTCATCGACTGCGGGAATCCGTACCCGGGGCGTGACGGCCCGATGGCGGAGGACGCACTGGCCAGGGGGACGGGGGTCGCTTCCGCCGAATACCTGCCGGGAGTCCGGCTCGTGCGCGCGTTCAACGCGATCAGCAATCGATCCGTCGATTCGAAGGCTCACCGTGCCGGGGAGAAAGTCGCGATCCCGATCGCGGGCGATGACGAGGAAGCGGTGCGTATCGCGTCGGAGCTCGTCACGGACGCTGGCTTCGACCCGGTCGTGGTCGGGGGGCTCGCCCGCGCGAGGGACTTCGATCAGGGCTCAGCGGTGTATGTAAAGGACATGACTGCGGCGGAGTTGCGGGCAGCGTTGGGGCTGTAGACGCATGCCGACCCTCTGTTGACGCGGGACCCTAGCAGCCCACGCAGTTGTGGTTGTTCACCGCGCCGAGCCCCTCGAGCAACGCGATCGTCTCGGGGAACGGCGTGATACGCTGCACCGGACCGTTTGCCATGTCCACCGTGGTCTGACCCCGTCGACTCACGACCAGCGGGTCTGCACCGCGCTCGACCAGGAACAGGATCAGCTCGTTGTCGCCGCGTGAGGCGGCGTGGTGGACCGCGCTGTAGCCGTTGTGGTCCCTCGAGTCGACGTCCGCTCCCAGTTCGTCGACCAGGTATTTCACCGCGGGAAGCCAGCCGTCCGGTACATGACGGTGGATGTTCGCCGCGAAGCCCTCTCCATAGCCGACGCCCGATGCGGCTTGGATCGGCCATGTGCCCGGGCCGCCGATCGGAACGGGTGCCAACCCGGACGGATCTTCTCTGGGGGCGGCAGTGCTCGCCCCCCCGCGGTAGCGGCGCGTCGGCGACTTCACGGTCGGTATGTTCGGATCAGCGCCGTACGCCACCAGAAGCCTCATGGCATCGAGGTCGAGGGCGTAGGCCGCCCGCCAAAACGGCGTCGCGCCGGTACGATCGACCCTCAGGTAGTCGTCCCCGAATGTCGTGAACCAGAGCTGCTTGGTGAGCTGCACGTTCGGATCGGCCCCGGCGTCCAGGAAGGACCGCATCAAGTCGAGGTAGGTGATCTCCTGTTGCAGCCGATTGGTGGGCTGCGGGTGTCTGGACTTGGGGATCCAGTGTGTATTGAGTGCGATGTAGAGCGGTGTCGCACCCGCGTTACTGGCGATCTTGGGATCGGCTCCGCGCTCGAAGATCTGCATGGCCAGGTCGAAGTGGCCGTTGAGGATCGCCATCAGCAGGGGGGTCGTGTGGTCCCCGCCGGTCAGGTCGATGTCGGCCCCACCTTCGAGCAACGCCACGGCGGCAGCCGAATACCCCTCGCGGACCGCCAGCAACAGCGCGGTTAGGCCGCCGTACCCGCCCACGAGTTGTGCGTGCGAGAGCGGCTGCGCTACCCGGTCGCGCTGAGCCTCGTTGATGTCGATGCCGCCCGCAGCGCCACTCGCTGCTCGATCTCTCGGCTCGGCAGCGGGTTCCAGGGGCTCGCCCCGCGCTTCGGCTTCGGCTCGCCGTCGCTGCTCCGTCTGGTCTCCCCGGTCCTCCAGGTCCCTCGACGGCATGTCGAGCACCGCGGCCCTGATGTCTGCGGTCGCGCCGCCGTCCAGCAAGGCACGGATTGCTTCCACACGCCCCTCCGCTGCGGCGAACATGAGTGGCGTTTGCCCCCAGACCGTTTCGCCGCGATCCACGTCGGCTCCACCTTTGATCAGTGTGGCGACCGAGGATGCGCTTCCCGACGCGGCGGCCAAATGCAGGGGCGTAACGTCGCCGGTCGTGGTACCCGCTTTGGGCGTGGCACCGGCCTCAAGGAGCGCCTGGACGACGGGAGTGTGCCCGCCCTTGGCGGCCAGGTGGAGCGGACGGTATCCCCCCAGGCGGGTGGTCGATTCCACCTCGGCCCCGGCATTGAGCAGCAGCGCAGCGATCTCGCTGTCTCCTCGCTCGGCGGACCAGTGCAATGCGGTCATGCCGTCTCCGAGTGCCGCGTCTACGTCCGCCCCCGATTCGATCAAGGCGCGAACCGCATCGGCATCGCCCTGCATGGCGGCCTCGGCGACGGGAGCATCGGGCGAACCCGTGGCCCCGGTGAGTAGCGCGCAGATGAATACGGCTAACATCTTGTGGAATAACACGTTACGTCGTGTAGTATGATGTAGTCTCGACACTTGTACTCCTATCCGGACCCTGAGAGCGACAGCGCCCCGGTACTGTTCCCGAACTCCCTGACGTCCTCGAGCCCCAGCTTGTGCATGAGGGTCAGCATCGCGTCGGCCATGGGCGTTCCGTCGGCCGCCTTCACGTGCAGGTTCCCGTCGAGCTGCCCATTGGCGCCGCCGAGCACGATCAAGGGGCAGCGGCGGTGATTGTGGATGTTCGAGTCGGCCATAGGCGAGCCGTAGAGGATCATGGTCTTGTCCAGCAGGTCGCTATCGCCCTCCTGGACCTCTCGCAGCCGGTCCATGAGGTAGGGCAGCAGTCCGACGTGGTACTTGTTGATCTGGGCGAAGTTGAGCACCTGCGCGTCCCGGCCGCCGTGGTGCGAGGCGGGGTGGAACGGAGTGTCCGTGCCGCTTTCGGGATATACGCGGGACGACGCGTCGCGACCCAGCTTCAACGAGAACACCCGAGTCATGTCGGACGCAAAAGCGAGCGCCTGTAGGTCGAACATGAGCTTCACATGCTCGCTGAACGAATCAGGCACGCCCGCCGGAGCCCCCGGTAGCTCACGGGCGGCACCCGAGCTGTTTTGGGCCTCGATGCCCTGAATGCGTCGCTCGATTTCGCGGACGGTGTCCAGGTACCGCTCGAGGCGCACCGTGTCGTTGGGCCCGAGCGACTGTTTGAGCGCCGAGAGGTCCTCTGCGATCCAGTCGAGGATGCTACGACTGGTCTGCCTCCGCGCAGCCCGCGCCTCGGGGCTCCCGCCGGCTCCGAAGAGTTGATCGAAGGCGATCCGGGGGTCGCGAATCATGGGAAGCGGCTGCGTGGGCGAGGCCCAGCTGATGGTATCGGTGTAGACACAGGCGTAGCCGTACGCGCACCCGCCGGCCTGATCGACGTTTTCTATGCACAGCTGCATGGAAGGGATGGGCGTGTCCTGCCCGAAGCGCTGGGCGTACATCTGGTCCAAAGAGATGCCGACGGAGACGTCCGAGCTCTCGGTCTGCTTCGGGTGCGCCTGTGTCAGGTAGACTGCGCTCGACCGGAAGTGGTCGCCCCCGATCTCCTTGGCCTGCGCTGCTTCTGCGTTCCGCACATCGGTATTGCTGATGATTGTCAGGTAGTCCCGGTACGGCTCGAGCGGGAGCAGCGCACTCGGAGTGAGATCGAAGTCACGCCCCTCCGCCACCGGAGACCAAAGGTTCTGCGTTGCGCCCCACTCGTTGCAGCCGGCCGCCCCGTGCACGATCTCGATCGCGATGAGCCGGGTCGGGTCGTCCACGCGGGGGGCCTTGGACCACACGAGTCCGGCCGGCACCATGGCGTCGAGGAACGGCAGCGCGACCGAAGCGCTGGCGCCCCGGATGAACGTGCGTCGCGGGATCCGCTTGCCGGTTATGAATCGCATGATGTACCTGATCTCTCCCGTTCTAGCGCGGCGTTCTACGGCTTCCCGCCGTCTGGGCCTGGCTGCTCGACCGTGTTGGCGCGTTGCATCCGAAACGCGTCGCTGTTCACGACACCCAGGAGGAACGCAGACATTCGATGTCCGTCCGCCTCGGCGGCCCGAGCGATGGCCCGCACCGTGGGCTGATCGAAGTGTTCGATTCTACGGCCGAGAGCGTAGGCCAGCAGGTTCTCGGTGAAGGTCCGGATGAGCGGAATGGGACGGTTCAGCAACGCTCGTCGTAGATCGGCTGGGCCTGCGATCGGCGTTCCATCGTACAGTTCTCCGCGCGTGTCCAGAACACTGCCGCTTTCGCGGGTCCGCCACTTGCCGGTGACTCCGAAGTTGTCGAGCGCGAGGCCGATGGGGTCCATGAAGCGATGGCACGAATTGCACGTCGTGCTGGCGCGGTGCTGCTCCATGCGCTCGCCGGTGGTGAGCACGCGACCATCGGCGGCGGCCTCGATCTCTTCGAGGTCCGGAATGCCGGGTGGCGGGGGCGGCGGCGGAGTGCCCAGGAGGACCTCCATCACCCACTTGCCTCTCAATACGGGAGACGTGCGCCCGGCGTGGGAGGTCAACGTGAGGATGCCGGCGTGCCCCAGGAGCCCCCGGCGCGTGTCGTCGTTGTAGGTCACCCTCCGGAACTGCTCGCCACTGAC
>JAYZBT010000093.1:0-8903 GCA_036338615.1 Gemmatimonadota bacterium | reverse complement strand
ACAGGACGCGCATTGCTCGGAGTAAACGTCCCGGCCCCGGTCAGCCTGAGCAGCGGTGTAGTAGCCGCCGTCGCGCTGCGCGGGGGCCTGCGCCCAGGCAGCGCTGGGGCAGATCACGAGCGCCAGGGTCAGTGACGTTGCGTTTCGGGCGGCGGCTAACGACATGGGACGGGGCCTCGGCAAAGGGGATCGAGCCCGGCCAACATCCGATGCGTCTAGGGGGGTACGCAAGCAATACCTTGTTGGATCGCCTCAACGCCTTCATCTGGCCTGCCACCATGACTGACCAACCCTGGGACCCCGAAGCCCTTCGGGCACGCCTCAATGCCTATGGGCCCTACGCCGGCGCTGGCGTCCTCATGACACACATCGCCGAAGACGCCAGCGAAATCCGTGTGGAGATGCCGCTCACCCAAGCCAACCTGAACCTGGTCGGTACGCACTTCGGGGGCAGCCTCTACGCCATGGTCGATCCGCACCTGATGATCCTTCTGATGCAACGACTGGGAGCCGACTACGTGGTTTGGGACAAGGAGGCGACCATCGACTTCCGGCGACCTGGCGTAGATACGGTTCACGCGACGATCCGTGTGACGGGCAATGAGGTCGAGCAAATTCGCGCGGCAACCGGGGGGGGCGAGAAGCACCTTCCACAGTGGACGCTGGAAGTGCTGGACGAGCAGGACGAGGTGGTGGCCACCGTACTCAAGACCCTCTACGTGCGTCGGAAGCGCGGGCCCGTTTCCGGGGAGTAGCGTGGGAGGGGCGCTTCCCGACGGGTTGACTAGATTCTCAACGCATGCATTCCTGCAGAAGTGATACAACAGAGACCCTGTGTGGGATGGGGAGGAGGATGATGAGGTTGAAGATGAGGAGGGTAGCGCTCGCGGGTCTGCTGGTGGTATGCGCTGGAGCCTGCGGCTCCGATCCGATAAGCCCTGGTGGCACGCTAGAGGACTTCGCGAACAGCGACGGGACGTCGATCCACTACGTGATCGATCTTCCTGCTGGGGAGGGGCCGTTCCCGGGCGTCGTCTACGGGCCCGGCTCTCGTGATGTTCCTGCGGGCAACCGCCACGCGCAGCCGAGCAGCACCCCGAGCATCGATGATGCACGCATGGCTCTGTTCGGAGCCAGCCAGGCGGCACCTACTCGAGGGCATCGATTTCTGGGACGGGGTGCGTGTCTGGCTGGAAGGCATATCCTACAGCTTCTTTCCAGGGACCGGCGACTTCGCGATGATCGGAGCGTTGAACTCGTGACGTGACTCTCGAGGGGGCGACGCCGTGATCGATACATTGATTGGGGGCACGCCGGTGGTTCGGTTGGAGCGAGTGGTCGAGCCCGACTCGGCGGAGGTTTGGGTCAAGCTGGAGGGCATGAACCCCGGCGGCTCGATCAAGGATCGACCGGCGCTCGCCATGATCCTGGATGCGGAGGCGAGGGGACTCATCTCCCCGGGCGACACGATCGTCGAACCCACATCCGGCAACACCGGCATCGGCTTGGCTCAGGTCGCCGCGGCTCGCGGATACCGCTTGCTCCTGTGCCTTCCCTCCTCGATGAGCATAGAGCGCAAGCGCACGCTGAGCGCCTACGGTGCGGAGCTGGTGCTCACCGATCCAGAGCTACGCATGATCGCCGCGATCGAGGAGGCAGAGCGGATCCGAGACGAGACCGGAGCGTTCTTGCCGAACCAGTTTTCGAACCCAGCGAATCCGAGGAGTCACTACGAGACGACCGCGCCAGAGCTGTGGCAGGGCCTGGAGGGGAGAATCGATGCCTTCGTGTATGGAAGCGGTACGGGCGGGACCATCTCAGGCGTCGCAAGATTCCTGAAGGAGCGCCTCGATGACGTGGCGATCGTCGCTGTCGAACCCGCTGGAAGTGCGGTCATCTCAGGGGAACCCCGTGGCCCGCACAAATTCCAAGGCATGGGCCCCGGATTCATCCCACCCAACCTCGACCGGTCAGTGATCGATCGAGTGGAAAAAGCGCTCGAGGAAGACGCGTTTCCTCTGGCCCGCCGACTGGCGCGCGAGGAAGGCCTTTTCGTGGGGATGAGCAGCGGCGCCATCGTCTGGGCCGCGCTGAAGATCGCCCGCGAGTTGGGGCCTGGGCACCGCGTCGCATGCATCTCGCCGGATTCGGCGAGTCGCTACTTGAGTACGGAGTTGTTCGAGCAGGAGGAGTAGACCTCGCCCGATCAGTCCTTCAGAATCTCCCGAGCCGCGTTGAACCCCGGCACGCCCGTGACTCCACCGCCCGGGTGTGTCCCTGCCCCGCACAGGTACAAGCCGGCGGTCGGCGCCCGATATCGGGACGCACCCGGCACGGGCCGCATGAAGAGCAACTGGTCGAGCGTCATCTCACCATGGTAGACATTGCCCTCGGCCAGTCCGTATTCGCGTTCCAGATCGAGGGGCGTCAGCACATGCTGCGCCTCGACCAGCGAGGCCACGTTGGGGGCGTACTCGGCGAGCGTCTCGATCGCCACGTCACCCAGTTTGGCTCGAGCCGCGTCGTCCCACTCGCCGTCCTGCAGCGCATAAGGCGCGTACTGAAAGACGATCGACATGAGGTGCTTCCCGTTCGGCGTCACGCTGGGATCTGCCAGAGAGGCGATGGAGACCTCTAGATACGGACGCTCAGAGACGCGGCCGTACTTGGCCGCGTCGAAGGCCCGCTCGATGTACTCCAGGCTGGGGCTGATGGAAATCACACCCGCGAGGTGGTTCCCTTCGCCTGGCCGGCACGCGAAGTCCGGTAACCCACTCAGTGCGAGGTGCACCTTCGCGCACACACCGCGGTAGCGGATGTTGCCCACCTTACGCGCGAACTCCGGGGCCATCTCGGTCGGGTCCATCAACTCGAAGAACGTGCGGCGCGGGTCGGCGCTCGAGACGACACGCTGGGCGCGAACTTCGGCACCGTCGACGACTACGCCCACAGCGGTCCGCCCTTCGACCATGATGCGCTCGACGGAGGCGCCGGTCCGGACCTCTACTCCGGCTGCCTTGCAGGCCGCCGCGAGCGCCTCACTCAGTCGCCCGATTCCGCCGCGCACGCGCCGTGTCGGACGGATGACTCCTTGGCCGGCCCCGACGTGATGATGCAGCAGCGTGTACACGGTTCCCGCGCCCATCGGCCCCTGACAGAGTCCGCTCACGGCCGACGCCGCAATGGCTCCTTTCACCAAGTCGCTCTCGAACCAGTCTCCGAGCAACTCGTACACGGACATCGGCAGGATGCGCATGATTTCGACCATGTCGCGCTTGCCGAACCGGCGCAGCTTCATCCCCAGCTTGGCCGTGGCCATCAAGTCTCCGAGGTCGGTCCCGGTGACATCCGGAGGAGTCGAGGTCCAGGCCGCTTCCAAGAAGCTCGCGGCCTTCCCCACCAACTCGGTGAACGGAACCCATGCGTCAGCATCCGGGGGCGAAATCTTGCGGATCGCGTCGGCGGTCTTGCGTGGGTCGCGCCAGAGCGTGAGCGGCGTGCCCTCAATCACCGGAAGGAAAGCGGTCACTTCGGCTTCGAGCAACTCGAGCCCGTGGCCAGCCAACGCCAGGTCTTTCACAACGGCGCCACTGAGTCCGCCGATCCGGTGCGCGCCCGTATCGACCTTGAAGCCCGGGAAGATCTCTTCGGTCGCAGCAGCGCCCCCGACCACCTCGCGCTGTTCGAGCACGAGCACCTTTTGACCGGCCTTGGCCAAGTACGCGGCCGTGACGAGTCCGTTGTGCCCTGCCCCGATTACGACGGTGTCGTAGGAGGCGCTCATCGGAGTGCTCCCTTCAGGATCTCGAGCGCCGCCAGCCGTCCTGAAGCACCGGTGATACCTCCGCCGGGATGGGTCCCTGAGCCGGCCTGGTAGTAGCCGCGCAGCGGAGTGGTATAGTCGGCGTACCCGACCGTGGGTCGCATACAGAAGAGCTGGTGCAGCGAGAGTTCGCCGTGGAAGATGTTGCCGTCGGTGAGCCCCATGTCGCGGTCGATGTCCCAGGGCGTCAGCACCTGGCGGTGCAGTATGGCGTCCGGGAGGTTGGGCGCGTACTGCGCGAGCGTATCGACGACCGCGTCTCCGAACGCCTCACGCTTGGTCTCGTTCCAGCCGCCGCGCAGATCCGACGGCGCATACTGGACGAAGATCGACATGACGTGCTTACCTGGAGGCGCCATTCCAGCATCGATCATGGAAGGCATGATGATGTCCATGTAGGGCCGGCTCGAGAAGTCACCGTACTTGGCCTCGTCGTAGGCCCGCTCCAGATAGTCGATGCTCGGGCTAATCGACACGGCCCCCTTGTGCAGTGGGCCCACGCCCGGCTTGGCCGTGAAGTTCGGCAGCTCGCTGAGCGAGAGGTTAACCTTGCCAGAGGAGCCGCGAATCTTGAACCGCTCAATGTCTCGAACGAAGTCGCCGGGTAGTTCCTTCGCGTCCACGAGGTCCAGGAACGTGCGCTTCGGGTCGAGGCCGGAGACCACGACCGAGCTCGAATACTCCCTTCCATCGTCCAGCACGACACCCGTCGTCCTGCCGTTCTTGACGGTGACTTCGGCGACGCCCGCCTCGGTCATGATCTCGGCACCGTGCCCACGGGCCGCGCTGGCGATCGACTCGCTCACGGAACCGGTGCCACCCTTGGCGAACCCCCAGGCGCGCATGGCCCCGTCGATCTCACCCATGTAGTGGTGCAATAGCACGTACGCCGTACCGGGTGATCGCGGCCCGAGGAAGGTGCCGATGATGCCGCTCGACGACATGGTCGCTTTCAGCGCCTCGGTCTCGAACCACTCGTCCAGGTAGTCCGCCGAGCTCATGGTCATGAGCTTGTGCAGCGCATGGAACTGCTCGTGGCCCAGTCCTCGGAAATGTTTGCCGAGCCTGAGGAAGCCCATGAGATCTTTCGGACTCATCGAGGTCGGATCGGGCGGTACCATCGCGAGGATCGGCTTCACTGCCACCGCGAGCTGATACATCAGCTTACCGAAATCGTCGTACGCGTCGGCGTCACGCGGCGAGTGGCGGTAGATCTCTCGCCGGGTCTGATCGTGGTCCCCCCAACGCGCGAGATAATCCCCATTGGGGAGCGGCGTGAAGGTGCTCTCGAGCGGCAAGATCTGTAACCCGTGCTTCGGCAACTCGAGGTCACGGATGATCTCGGGCCGCAGCAGACTCACGACATAGGAGCACACCGAGTACTTGAAGCCCGGATTGATCTCCTCCGTAACCGCAGCACCCCCGAGCACGTGCCGCTTCTCCAGCACGAGGACCTTCTTGCCCGCCATCGCGAGGTAGGCCGCCGTGACGAGTCCGTTATGGCCACCGCCGACGATGATCGCGTCGTACCGGCTCGCGCTCATGCGGACGCCTCCGCTTTTACTGCGGCGGATGGTTCGGGGTTGTTCCGCTTACGCTCGGGGTTGAAGAACTGCGTATCCACCACGCGGGCCACGGCCTTCTTCCTGTAGTGCTCGACGGTGACCTCCATGCGCAGGTCGGTCCCGATCTTGGCGTACCGGGACTGAATGTGCGCCAGCGCGATGTACTTCTTGAGCAGCGGCGACCAGCAGCCGCTCGTCGCGTACCCGACCTGGGTATCTCCGCTGTATATCGGTACGCTGGTCCGCCACCCCTCGGAGGGAAGCTGCGGGGGCAGGCCGACTTTTCCGTAAAGCACCTCGAGAGAGTCCCAGCTGACGTCGAGCCCTCTGAACTCCCATTCGGGCCCACGCTCCTTCTCGGCGCGAAGCGCGTCGCGTCCAACGAACCATGCGCCGTCGAGCTTGACCGTCCACCCGAGTCCCAGTTCGTAGGGAGACGACTTGCGGCCCTCGATGACGGCCTGGTGCGCGGGCACGTAGTCGACACCGATCAGCACCAAGCCAGCTTCGACTCGGGCGACGTCGAGTGCGAGCATGCCGGCGGGGAGAATGCGGTGGGACTCACCAGACTCCATCAGCCCGTCCCACAATGCCTCCGCGTTGGCGGGCTCGGTCCAGATCTCGTAGCCGAGGTCACCGGTGTAACCGGTACGGGTAATCTCGACGGGCACGCCCGCGATCTCGCCTTTCGCGAGTCGGAAGAATCGCAGTTCGTCCGCCGCTCCCTTCGCCGCGTCGTGAAGAATGCGACGCGCGTTCGGACCCTGGAGCGCGAGCGCGGCCAGGTCGTCCGAGATGTCCCGAATGGACACGTCCATGCCGAGCGCATTGTCATGTAGCCAACGAAGGTTCGGCTCGGCAGATGTGAGCCGGAACGAGTCGGGAGTGAGGCGCGTCAGTGTTCCGTCGTCCATCACCTTTCCGTCGTCGTCGCACCAAGGCGTATAGAACACTTGATGCAGCTTGCACTTGGTGACGTCACGGGTCACGACACGGTCCAGGAGTCGCTCGGCGTCCGGCCCCTCTATGCTGTACTTGAAGAGAGGTGAGACGTCGATCAGGGCGGCCGAATTACGGATCGCCCAGTACTCGCGGTCGTGGTGGAACTCGTATGCACTCGCCGCCAGATACCCCGACCAACGACGCCAATTCTGCGCCAGGTTCAGGGGTGCGATGCGAGAGTGAAAGGGGGTAGTTCTCAACATGGCGCGGAGTCTACACTCCCGACTACAATCCTCCAAATGCTGACTGGACATCTATATGGAACCGGATAATCCGGTTCGCTGGCGGTACGAGGTCACGGACGAGGATGCCCGGTTGTGGCGTCGGAGCATCGGTGATCTGGTTCGCCTTCGCACCTGGGAAATCCTCGAACGCGCAATCCCCTCGCCGGGCCGCGTGCTCGACGTAGGCGGCGGCCCAGGCAGATGCCCCTTTCACGGACGAGTTGGGCGATGCGCTCGAGCTCGCGGCGGACGGCGGGTTCTCGGATGGAACGGCGATCGCGATCGAGGGCTTTGCGTGGCTACTCGGAGACATCGAGCGCCGAATGTCGGCTCCCGAGGAGTTGCTGCGCGCCACTCGCTTGAGTGAATCGGACCCCTCGATGCTCGGGGTCAGCGCCCATGTCATGGGAGTGGCGAATCGCCACTAGGCGCTTTTAGCTTTATCCGTGCTTTCACGCCCTACATCCGCCTAGGTCCCACGCCATGTCGTCTCGAACCGCCCAGGACGCCAAAACCCTCGCCCAGAGGTACTACACGGGCCAGGACGTCTACGAGGCCGAGACCCGGAACGTCTTTTTTCAGCGGTGGCTCTATGTCGGGCGCACCACCTCCCTTGCCGGCTCCGGCTGCTACTTCCTGTTCGAGATCGAGTCGGAAAGCGTCATCGTGCTCAGAGACTCGGACGGCGAGATCAGGGCGCACCACAACGTGTGTCGACACCGTGGCACGCGGTTGCTCGCCGAGCCCAAGGGCCAGCTCCCGAAGACCATCCAATGCCTCTACCACGCCTGGACGTACTCGCTGGATGGCACGCTCATCGGAGCACCGTTCATGGACGACGTCGAATCGTTCTTTGCGGCAGACTATCCGCTCAAATCCGTACCGGTAGCAATCTGGGAGGGCTGCGTCTTCATCAACCTTGCCGAGGAGCCCCAGCCGTTCGAGCAGGCGTTTGCGCCCCTCATCGACAAGTTCGGCTCGTGGACGATGGACGAGCTGGAGATCGCCCACAGCATCAGCTACGACGTACCCGCCAATTGGAAGCTGATCTTCCAGAACTATTCGGAATGCTATCACTGTCCAGGCCTCCATCCGGTCCTGAACAAACTCACGCCGTTCAGGAACTCCTCGAACGACCTGGAGGAGGGCCCGTTTCTCGGTGGCCCCATGCGCATGTCGATCGACGGCGGCAGCATGTCGATGAGCGGCCAGAGGTCCGCGCCGCCGCTGGGGGACCTGAGTGGTGAGGCGCTGAGCTGCGTTCAGTACTTCACGGTGTACCCGAACATGCTCTTGAGTCTGCACCCCGATTACGTGCTCATCCACCGCATCGAGCGCCTGGCGACAGACCGATCGAGGGTGATCTGCGATTGGCTCTTCCACCCGGACGCGATCGCGACGCCGGGCTTCGACCCGAGCGGCGCAATCGAGTTCTGGAGCATGACCAACGAACAGGACTGGGGCGTGAGCGCCCTATCGCAGAAGGGGATCTCGTCTCGGGCCTATACGCCCGGGCCCTACTCCGAGTTGGAGAGCATGATCGCTGCCTGGGACCGGGAGTATCTGAGTTCGATCGGCGAAGGGTAGCCTTCCCCCCCATATCCACGTTGGATCTATCATTATCCATCTTGGATACATTGTGGCGTGGGAAGACGACGATGATGACGACGACGAGAACCATCGCGGTGGGCGCGATGGTCGCTCTGGCCGCGGTCCCGACGGACGGCGCCTGCGAGACCGCCACCTCCCCGGGAAGCTGTTGGTCCATCACCTTGAGCACCGGTTGGCTGGCGCTGAACGGCGCAAGGCGCCTGGTGCGTGGTGATCGGACGGCCCTCGAGGATCGCACGCTTCACGAAGAACTCCCAGGCTACGCCGAGTACGCGGCCCAGGTGCGCTATAGGCTCGTGCCGGGAGTCTGGTAGGGACAACGACCCGAGGTCAGCTCCGAGCCACGCGCGTTCGTTCGATCGTTCTAACAGGGAGCCACCCATGTTCGAGCTGCTCGTCGCGCTCAGCGCGGCCCCGCCAATCCTCGCCGTATTGTGGACCGCGGAATGGTGGCGCTCGGGTCGCCGGAACCGAAAGGGTCGGTGTGGTACTTGCGCGCAGGCGTTGAGTTCTGGTCCCGAAGCACGCTTTCTGGTGGGTGGGCGGATGATCTGCTCTGCATGCGCTAGCAAGATGAAGAAGCACTCGCCCTGGGAGGTAGGGGCGTTGTCCCTAATTCTCGCGGGCACTGCGGGCGTAGGCCTTCTCATGGCCGAGGGTCTGGTATGGGTCCTGGGG
>JAYZBT010000092.1:0-4549 GCA_036338615.1 Gemmatimonadota bacterium | reverse complement strand
GACTGGCACAGGACGATCATATCGCGTTCCTCATCGACACCTTCAACGACGAGCGGCGCGGCTTTCAGTTCCGCGTGAATGCCGCTGGCGTCCAGTGGGACGCGATTCATGTCAAGACGGAGGGATTCGAGGACTTCTCCTGGGATGCGCTCTGGACGTCTGCCGTGCAGATCACGGACACTGGATACAACGTCGAGGTGGCGATCCCGTTCGGCTCGTTGCGCTTCCCGTCCACGTCCGACGTGCAGACATGGGGGTTCGTCATGGAGCGCTCGTACCCGCGCGGTGTTCGCTACCGCATGCGCTCGGTGCCCACGGATCGCAATACGACATGTCTGCTCTGCGGAGCGAACAAGATCGTCGGATTCGAGGGGATGTCGCCCGGCGGGGCCCTCGACCTGGTGCCCGCGCTGACGGCGAGCCGCACCGATGAGCGACCCTCGTTTCCAGACGGAGATCTCGTGCCGACCAAGCAAACGGGCTTCGCCGACATGGAACCCGACTTTGGCATGGACCTGCGCTGGGGCGTCACGCCCAGCACCAGCTTGAACGCAACCTTCAATCCGGACTTTTCACACGTGGAAGCGGACGAAGCGCAGCTTTCTGTGAATCGCCGGTTCGCGCTGTTGTTTCCGGAAAAGAGACCGTTCTTCCTGGAGGGGGCGGACTTCTTTTTGACGCCGTTCCAGGCTGTCTTCACGCGCACCGTCGTCGACCCCGACGCGGGCGTGAAGGTCACGGGAAAGGAGGGAGCGAACACCGTGGGTGTGTTTGCGGCCCGCGACGCGACGACCAGCGTCCTGATCCCGTCCAATCAAGGGTCGGCGAACGACGTGCTCGCCCAGGAGTCGTACGCCGCCGTGGCTCGGTACCGTCGCGATCTGGGTCCGACCTCCTACGTCGGTGGACTGATGACCTCGCGTTCGGGGGGAGACTATCACAACCGCGTGTTCGGAGTCGATGGGGTGTATCAACACAACCCCAGCAACGGCGTGCGCTTTCAGTACCTTACTTACAGCACCCAATATCCGAAAGCGCTGGCGCTCGCTCACGAGCAGGCAACGGGCGGCTTCTCCGGCGGCGCGTTCACAGCCCAGTACAACCACGTAAGTCAGGATTGGGCGATCGCCGCTGAATACGAGGACCTGAGCGAAGACTTCAGGGCGGACCTGGGCTTCATTCCTCGGGTCGACCTGAGATCGGGTCGTGGATCGCTGTCACGGATCTTTCGCGGCGCCGCCGACGGCTGGTTCACACAGATCGCCATGACCGGAGCGTATTCTCGGATCGAGGACCAAGGCGGGAACCTCAGCGACGAGACGAGCACGGGCACCCTCACTTATCGCGGCCCGAGCCAATCGAACGCTTCACTGGGGGCGTCCCACGTGAATCGGTTCCACGAGGGAACGATTTACGGCCTAGACCGCGCAGACCTCTCGTTCGACGTGCGCCCCTCGGGCTCCGTCAGCCTAGGCGCCGGGCTACGCTTCGGTGACTTCGTGGACTTCAGGAACAACCGAGAGTCGTTCGGGCTCAGCTTCACGCCCAACGCGCAGTTCGACGTCGGTACGCGGCTCGCCATCAATCTGGGGCAAGTCTTCCAGCGTCTCACTTTCGGCGGTCAGGAGGTCTTTCAGGCGAACCTGATGCAGGCTCGGGTCCTGTTCCACTTCAATACGCAAACGTTCGTTCGCGGGGTGGTCCAGTACAGAAAAGTGAGCCGCGATCCCGACCTGTACGTCTCACCTGTATCATCCGAGACGGAACAGTTGTTCACGCAGTTGGTCTTCTCGTACAGGGTCAGTGCTCAGACCTCACTCTATGTCGGGTACGGAGACCAACACGACGGTGCGGACGACTTCGATCTGCTGCGCAGGTCCCGCAGCTTGTTCATCAAGTTCGGATACGCATTCTATCCGTGATTGCCGAGGACGGGAGACCAACTCACATTGAGCCCATGATCTTCCGTATGGTGACCGCGGCCCTCGCGGCGGTGATGCTCGTGGGTTGTTCCGGCGAAGAATGGCCGGAACTCCCACCCGTAGACGTGGCAGTCTTCGCGTCCGAGCACGCGGACTGGCGAGCAAACCGAAGAGATCGGCTGGTTACGCCGCCCTCGGGTCCGCTGCTCTGGATCGGGCTGTGGGAGCTCGAGCAGGGAGCCACGCAATTCGGCTCCGATCCGAATCTGCCCATCGCCTTGCCCTCGGCCAACGCCCCCTCGCTGGCGGGTACGCTGCACCGGTCGCTCCAAGAGGTCCGGCTAGAGCCGGCTCCGGGCGCCGGCATGAACATCCAGGACGGCAACCCCGTCACGGATCTCATCGTGATGGAGAATGACCGGTCGGGTAATACGACCTACGTGGAGTTGGGCTCGCTCGGCATACGTGTCCACGCGGAACCGGGCACCGACCGGCTCTGGCTCCGGGTGTGGGACACCGAGCACGCCGCGCAGGACACCTTCGCCTTGCCCGAATCGTTCCCGGTCGATCCGGCCTGGCGAGTTCGCGCCCGATTCGAGCCCTACGACGAGCCGATCACATTGACGGTGCCCGACGTGACGGCGGGAACGGTCCAGTTTCGCGTGCCAGGGGAGCTCCGCTTCCGTGCCGACGGCCGAGAGCACACGCTCATGGCGACCGCCGGTGAGACGGCCTCGTCCTTCTTCATCATGATGTGGGACTCGACGGCCACGACCGAGACCTATCAGGCGGCCCGATACATGAGGGTCGAGCTCCCGGACGAGGACGGGTGGACCGTGATCGACTTCAACCGCGCCTACAACCCACCCTGCGTGTTCAGCCCATTCTCGGTCTGCAGTCTGCCGCCCAGGGAGAACCGGTTGCAGCTGCCTGTCACCGCGGGCGAGAAGCGGCCTGCTGTGCCCGTGTACTAGGGAGCGCGGGCCCCCGATCCAGCCGTCCCAACGTCCGAGTCCTCGCCAATGGAGACTCGGGCAATCAGCAGCCTCCAGCCAGCCACGTGCCGTGCCCAGCTATTTGACGGTTGATGGTAGGCCGCAAGCCGACAGCCTGGCCGTTCGAGCGCGATCTTTACCTACTCGAGACGAGCGTGCCGGGCGTTCTTGCGGCAGGGACGTTCGCCACGGATCGACCAAACGCATGGCGACCGCGGTCGGCGAAGGCTCGGCCTCCGAGGCGATGGTGCACAAGTATCTGGAGTCAGTCTAGGCCCATATCGAGAGCCAAGCGGGGCACTACCGGGCCGCAGGCGGCGGCCTGCGACCCGGCCCATGGAGTGCTCCGGGCCCTACTCGTGATTGGCTACCGCGAGACGCCTAGCCCATCCACCTTCACCCCGGGGATCACATGGTTCACGCGGACTCCGTAGATCCCGTTCGTGCGTCCTGCCATGCCGCTCTTCGGCTGTGTATGCACAACGGTCCCATTCACGAGCAGAGTCAGGTCGTCGCCTCCGACCCGTACCTCCAACTCGTTCACGGACATACCGTCATCGCCGGGCGTATTCACGGCATCGTGCGCGGTGCGCCCAACGATATCGTGGACAGCTTCGTCGTTCGCACGATGCTTGAGTAGGAACGACCCGTCCTGTGCGATGAGGAAGTAAAGGTAGTTCTGGCTCGAGCTCTCGAGCCCGCCGCCGCCGAAGATCAAGCCGTAATAGTTTCTGTGGCTGCTCGGCTCCAGGAGGGTGAATGTGCCCTTCAGGTTGTACTCACCGTCGGCCGTATTGCCGACGTCCCAGACCAGCGCCGCGGGACCCGTGCCCACCGTGAAGGAGCTCCCCATCTCCGTGACGGTGACGTCGGGCACGTCGTCTGGGTCGTTCGCTTCGGTGCTGCCCTGCGAGCGCACCTGCAATTGGGCGCTGAGGCCGAGCGGCACAGCGAGCATGAGCGCAAGAAATGCTAGAGAGATTCGGCGGGACATGAAAGACTCCTAGGTAAAGAGGGCCGGTGCTCCAAAGCGGGCCGCACGCGCGACTCGCCATCGCACGAATAAACCATCCATCCGGATGACGCCAGCCCAACTCGTTTGGAGTGATGCTGGTTTCAAGGCACTCTACATAGAGATAGATATAGATCTTAACCAATCTATGATTCATACTATCCCTTTCCAGTGGCCAAAACGGAGTCCCACCGTCTCACACCGCCTATCTCGCAGGCTACCACGACCAGTCGCACATGCCGCGTGACTTTCGGTGCTTCGCCAAGGACTCACCCGCACGCTTCCTCGGACTCGATCACGAACTGGCCGATCTGTTTACGGGCGCCGCGACCTCGAGTCGTTCGTCCAGATAGACACCCCGCGCACACGCAACCCGTCGTCCCACCCCTGTGACACGCGCATAGCCAGGAAGCGGCCGTCCTGCAGGTCGACGTAGGCCAGGAACCCTGCTCGATCGATAAACGGATTCGGTTCGCCGCGCTCGCGACGCTGTAGCGCCTCGTACTTGGTGCGCAGATCATAGAAAGATCCGTGGGAGGCCACGAAGACATCGACGGGCATCGCGCGCGCCTTGGCGAACGTAGCTCGGTAGTCGTCCGCGATGTCCGGGTAGTTCGGAT
>JAYZBT010000091.1:0-12424 GCA_036338615.1 Gemmatimonadota bacterium | reverse complement strand
GTGCCGTGCTCCTTCGCTTTCTTTCGGACGGAGAATCCGTCGATCGGATCTCCGGCGAGGGCACTTCTGTGGGCGATCGCGTACGCTACTGGATCGGCGCCCATAGTGAGTCCTCCGACGTGCGTCGGGTCGAGGCCACTGCTCGAGATGAGTTCCAGAACCACATGACCGACCAAGACCTGGCCCTCCGCACTCATGGTCGTGGGGCGTGCGTCGATGTAGTAGGTCGAACGTGCCCCGCTTGCGAGGGTAAAATCCCCGAGCCTGACAGACCGCTCAACGAGAAGCTGCTTCAAGCGATCACGATGATTCTCTTGCGACACTCCGCTTCGACTCCCGCTGGGGTTCGACCCCTACCGGATCGCCTCACGCGAACCGGCCTAGGGATCGGGTGCGCATTCATGATAGCGGTGATTGTGGCCTCGTGTGGGGATGACAACGGGACCGGGCCGGACACTCTGAAGTTCGGCCTGTCCGGGGGGATCACGATCCAACTCGAAACGCCGCTCCGGCTCGGCTCCGGGACGCCCCGCGTTGGCGCCGGCACGCTCAGCCAAAGACTCGAGTGGCAATCCACGGGTGCCTGGAGCCTCTTCGAGCAGATCTCGTATCGGGACCTCGTTGGCGATGAGACACTCTGGCGGAGCGCCGGAGATCCCTTCATCTACGTCGCCTCCTACGTTGGCCTCATCAACACGGTGAACAGCGCGGCAGGCCTAGAACTCTTCATCCCCGAGATGGATACGTTGGCGAGCCCACGCATCGTGACGTGTGGGGAGGGTCGAACCCACATCACCTTCTCCATCCACGATGAGCCCAGGGACTCCACGGCATCTTGGAGCCTGTGCGCGGACGATCCACTCACGGACCTGCAGACCCTGAACGCCGGGCCCGTGCCGGCCGCCGCTCGCTTGGTGATGGCGACGCAGTTTGCGCGCGACGGAACGTTCGGCCCGGACGGCATATCTGCGTACTACGGAAGTGTCCCATTCGGCACGCTGGCTCGCGGTGAGGAGATCGGCTCCACGCCGTCCGCTCCCTTCCCCATCTTGGACGACGCTTCGTTCCAAGCGTTCTGGCTCGAGCACGCGGGTAGTACGAATCCGCCCGAAGTGGACTTCGGTTCCGAGATGGTCATCGTCGGCGCCGTCGGTCCACGTGGAGAGGCGGGCGACAGCGTCGAAGTCCGGCGGATCCTGCAGATCGACAACGGCACGCTGACGCATCTCGTAGAGCGCGTTCCGGGTGATTTTTGCTCGCCTGTAGCCCGCACACACTATCCGTTTCACATCGTGGTTGCTCCGATGACTCCGACTCCAATTCAATTCGCGAATGTGGGCCTCGAGTTCGTGTCCTGCGGCGGATGAAGCACTGAGTGTCTCTACGCAGACGCTTCATCTTCGTCATGGTCACCTTCGCGGTGGGCCTCACCGCGGCGGGTGGGTTCATGGCGTGGCGGGAGGCGGGGCGGGCCATGACCGCGGAGCTCGATAGGCGGGCGCGTTGGGTTGCCCGCGCGGGGGCCGATATCGGGCTCATCGCTTCCAGCTTCAGCGGGCTGCTGCCAGGATTCGAGGATACGAGGACGTGGGAGGCGACCCACGAAAGGCTCAGGCAGCTGAAGTCCATTGTCCCGGAGTCGTACATTCTGAGCGCGGACAACACCGCGCTCGTTACGAGTTTTCCAGCCGACGCGATTCCCATCGGCGCGCCGCTGCCCCAGTTCGAGCTTTATCGGGCGGAACTCGAAGAGGCCCGCCTAGTAGGTGACGCCTCTTCGTTCCCCTTCCGGGGCGAGGACGATCGGCGGGTACAGTGGGGTTTTGCGGTCCTCGAGGACGGCGAGACCGTGTTCGCCGTGCTCATGCCCGCGGACCACCTCGAGCCGCTTGAGACACTCCAGAACAATCTACTCCTGGGGTCGATCGCGGCGGCGGTGCTCGCGGCTATACTCGCGGCCGTTCTGGCAGGGAGCGTCGTGCGCCCTATGGAGCGTTTGTCGCGTGTAGCCATTCGCATCCAGCGAGGGCACCTCGACAAGCCGGTTGCTGCGGAGGGCGGCCATGAGGTGGGCCGGCTGGCGCGCGCGATGGAGCGCATGCGCGTGGGCATCCTCGAGCGGGACGACCAGTTGCGCTTGATGCTCGCGCAGGTAGCGCACGAGATCCGGAACCCACTCGGGGGCGTCGAACTCTTTGCGGCGGCGGCCGCCGAGACGGAGGAGCCCGTGGAGAGGGCGAGGCTCATCGCTCGCGTGCGCTCCGAGGTGGGTGCGCTCAATGACATCATCAATGATTTCCTGAGTTACGCTCGGCCCATGAGCCCAGCGGAGGGCGCGAGTGACGTGCGCGGGCCGATTCGTGAGGCCGTGGAGTTGGTCGAAGCCGAACTGGACGAGCACGGGGGGAGTCTCGAGGTCGAGCTGCCGAGTACTCCCCTGTTGGCTCTAGTGCGCGAGGAACACGTCAAGCGGGCCACGCTCAATCTGCTGCGTAACGCGGCGCAGGCCTCCCAGCATGTGCGACTGCAAGCGAGCACACAGAATGCGGAGGTGGTCATCATCGTCTCCGACGACGGCCCTGGCGTCGCTCGAGAGTTGCGCGACCGAGTCTTCGATCCCTTCGTGACCGACAAAGAGCAAGGCGCTGGCCTCGGTCTTGCCATCGTAAAGAAGGTCGCCGAGGCGAACGGTGGGCGGGTGGAGCTTGTCCAGCCGTCTCAATCGACTAGTGGGAAGGGCGCTGAATTCCGCCTATATTTTGGCAGCTTGGAAGATCCTCCGCACGCCGTAGCACGCCCCGAATAGCACCGAATTCATGGCTGAAATCCTCATCATCGACGACCACGACGGCATGAGGGAGGGGCTTGAGCTCCTCCTGCGTCGCCGCGGTCATCGCACCCGGTCCGCTGAGTGCGGTCCGCGCGGCTTGGAGATGCTGGAGGAGGACGAGGCCGACCTCGTCATCACCGACCTCAAGATGGCTCGGATGAATGGCATGGAGGTGTTGCAACGCATCAAGACGTCCACGCCGGACACCGAAGTCATGGTCATTACCGCGCACGGGACCATCGAGAAGGTCGTCGAGGCGATGAAACTCGGCGCCGCCGACTTCATCACCAAGCCATTTTCGTCCGAGGAGTTCGGTGTCAAGGTCGACCGGTTGGTCGCCGATCGAGCGGAGCGCGAGCGCCTAAGACGCGAAAACGTCGCGCTGCGCGTGGAGAACGCCTACCTGCGGGAGGAAACGACCGCGCGTTACGGCGAGATGGTGGGCGAATCGGCGCCCATGCAAGAGGTGTTTCGGTGGATTAGCCGAGTCGCGCCCAGCGAGTCCAGCGTGATGATCTATGGCGAGTCCGGTACCGGGAAGGAGTTGGTGGCGCGCGCTCTCCACGCGGGCTCCACCAGAAAGGATGGGCCGTTTGTTCGGGTCAACTGCGGCGCTCTGTCCGAGAGCCTCCTGGACTCCGAGCTCTTCGGGCACGAGAAGGGGGCTTTCACGGGAGCGGAGAGACAGCGCCGGGGACGCTTCGAGCTAGCACACGGCGGCACCCTCTTTCTCGATGAGATCGCCACGGTGCCGCCCGCCACACAGGTGCGGTTATTGCGCGTTCTGCAAGAGAGGGAGCTGGAGAGAGTCGGGGGCGAAGAGACGATCCCGGTGGATGTGCGCATTATCACGGCGACGAACGCGTCATCCGAGGCGCTGCTCTCCGACGGCACCTTTCGAGAGGATCTCTTCTACCGGCTGCACGTAGTACCCATGGTCTTGCCGCCCCTTCGAGACCGGCGAGAGGACATCCCGCTGTTGGTGAACCACTTCATCGACAAGCTCTACGAACGCACTGCCTCTCCAGTACGCGCGGCGAGCGCGGATGCTCTGAAGAGGCTCGCTTTGTATACCTGGCCCGGCAACGTGCGCGAGCTCGAGAACGTGATCGAGCGTTCGCTGGTGCTCGCCGACGGGATCGAGCTCGCCGCCGATGACCTGCCGCCGCTCGCGGAAAACGGAGCACCGTTTGGCCTCGCGGGGTTCGACACCGGTTCTGAGGCCGAGCTGCCGGTCGGTGGACTGGACCTCACGCGTGCAGTCGAGGGCGTAGAGGAGCGCCTGTTGCGACAAGCCCTCGACCAGGCCGGCGGCGTAAAAGCGGAAGCGGCCCGGCTATTGGGACTCAAACCCAGCGCGCTGTATTACAAGCTGGAGAAATACGGGATCGAGGCGTGACCCCGGTGCGCCCGGGCCTCGGCGCGCTGCTGGCAGTAGTAGCTGCGCTCACGGTGGCGCAGTCGGCTTCGGCTCAATCGACCGAGCAGATCATCGGAGAGGCGCGTGGCGAATATGATGCCGCGGTCTTGACGCACGCCGCGGCGCAGAGGGCTCTGGAGGTTATCGATCGTCGGTTCTATACGGCGATCTTCAATGGCGATCGTGCCAGGAGCGCCGGGGATGATGTACGATTGGCGGATGCGCGCAGCGCCGCCCAAGCGCTCGTCGGCACGCTCACGGACGCGATGAACCGAGTCGCCGCCGCCGCGGGTACGGTGCGGTCGTCGCGACAGCTGTTGATCGACCTGCTCATCCTGTATCAGGTGGAGCTCATCGAGTTGGCCGAAGCGGCGCCGAGTGCCGCTCAAAGAAGTGATTACGACGCCCTGCTGAGCGACACTTCGAACGAGTTGGCCGAGCTCGAGGGGGACGTCGACGACGGCTCGAGCCTCGATCCGGTGGCTAGGCCGGACATCTTCGTGGACCCTCGGGACGGACCAGATCAGATACTCGGCAAGGCTCAGATCCTCGAGCGCACCGCCGCGCTGTTGGACACCGCGGTTCTCGCGGTCGATGAAGAGATCGCGGGGCTCGAGACACGGCGAGATACGGAGCGGCGACAACGGGACTTCATGGCTCGTGCTCGACGCTTCGACGATCTGAACCCCCCGATCGGCGCTCCCAGACGCGACCCCGATGTGCAGACCTCGGACAGCACTGCTGTGGGTGGGCGCCCCCTGACGCTGGACGAGCGCATCGAGGCAAAACGGACGTACAAACAGGTGTTGCTCGATCGGCGCGACGCCCACCTCGAGAGAGCACGGGACTTCCGCGCCCGGGTGCGGCAGCGAACGTGAGGCGATTGGGAGTGTTGCCGACGTGCTCGTGGCTCGCGCTGGGCGTAGCGCTGCTTCTTCCGCAGAACGCGGCCGGTCAGCTCCGGTGGTCTGACCTCGTGATCACCATGGGCGGCTCCGCCGAGCGCTACACGGGCAACTTCTCGGCGGTCACGGTCGCGGTGATCGACAGCACCGACCACGCTACGGCGGCAGTCGGGGAGTTCGGAGTGCGCGGGGGTCTGATCCTGATGGAGGGCGAACGTCGTGGGCTCACGCTGGAGTTGGACGGCGGGGTGCGGCAGGCCGCGGCCATGGGCTTCACCCTTCGGGACTACGCCCCGCGCGAGTGGGTTGGCAGCAGTGCCCTTCAGTTCGTACAAACGCTGGGTTCCTGGGCGACCGGATACCTGCGCGGCGGTGTGGATGCCCGCGCCGTGCGCGATCGCCCGCCCATGCCCCTCTTCATGCAGCCCGGCTACACGACCCTGGGCGGTGACGCGACGCTCGTGACCCGGACGTTCGATGGGGTGGCCTTCGACTTGATCGCTGACATCGAGTCCGCGGACTACCACGCGCTCCGGTTCGTTCCCCAGCTCGACCTACTCGATCGTCGAGCGGCCGGTCTCGAGCTCGGTGCTCGCTGGGGTGGACAGCCCTCAACGATTCGCTTCTTTGGCGGAGTGCGCTGGAGCCAGTACGAGCACCAGGGCAGCTTCGACGTGGACGACCCCTTCCGGCGTGATCGTACGGTGCGTGTGGGTCTCGGCTGGACTCACATGGGCCGAGTGATCGCCCAGGTCGGGCTCGACGGAACGCTCAACCGCTCGAATTCGAATCGGCCCGAGTACGATGCGATCAGCGTTTCGGCTTCGTTGACCACGCCCCTACCGGGGCAACTGACCCTCAATCTGTTGGGTCTGCTCACCGCCAAGAGCTACGTGAACGAGAGCAGCTTTGCGCGCCTGGTTCCGGGGGAGGAGGCCGACAACGCATCGATCGCATATGCCGAGTTGGTGCGTCCCATTCGCGCCAACCTGGACGGCGGTATCCGACTCGGCTGGACCCGCGCCGAGACCGATATCGGGGACGCCTACTACCAGCGCTTCGGACTCTCCTTCCTCTTCAACTACCGGCCGAACGAGCGCTAGGCCGGACCGCGAACGCCCAGGCGATCCAATCGCCGTCGTGCGACAGCGAGACGTCGACAGCGCTGGGTTCGTCGTCCAACAGCACGAATGGGGGCCGACGCCCAGGCTTGCCGGGAGAGCAGACGATCTGCAGACGCGCCTCGTCGATCGCTAGGTTCTCGGCAATCGCTTCACGCGCCGCGATGCGTACCGCGGCCGAGGCCCGTGAGTGGACCGCCTCGAGCTCCCGCGTCGTGAGGCGGTCTTCCAGCTGCTCGCGCCGAAACGACCAGACCGCTCCGGCTTCATCGAGTCGCTCCAGCCGAGGATTGAGGCCGGCGCCTCCGACCCCGAGCGGAGCGTCGCCGGTCCAGCCGACGGTGTGCACCGTTTGTGGGTCCCAGTTCGCCTCGACGTGGACGATCGTCGAGTCGTATTGAACGGAGCCCGAGCGACTCCGGCGTGCGCCGGCGCCTTCGTCCTCCGGAGCCAACGAGACCACAAAATTCCGATGCGCGAAGGTCGGCGGTGTCCCAAGCAGCTTCGAAACAGCCTTGTAGGCTGTCTCCTTGGCGGCCCACCGCAGCCACAATTCGAGATCGGGGGAAGCAGCGACCGCGATCGCCGCCCGCTCCTCTTCGTTGAAGATCCGTTTCAGGAAACGCACGTCGGACGCCTTCCCCACGGTCCGCCCGTCGGCGAGGTCGACGACGTCGTTCCCGACGATCAGCACGGGAGCTACCCGTCGTCCGTGGGTAGGTCGGGCGGGGCCATCCCGATCAGGCCTCTGCGTACGCTCTCCGGCACACGCATCGGGCGTCGATTGGGGCCGATCCACACCGCGGTGACCAGTGACTCGGTGAGCACGACACTCGTGTCTTCCGCCCGGACGATCTCCTGACCGAACTTGATACTGGTACGACGAAACGAGTCCACCCAAGTGCGCACGAGCAAGCGGTCGCCGCGTTTCCCCTCCGACAAGTAGTCGATCTCGCAGCGAACCACGAAGATCGTCCACCCGCGTTCATCGAGCACGTCCCATGAGAACCCGGCCTGCTGCATCGCCTCGAAGCGCCCATGCTCCAGATACGTGAGAAAGACCGCATGGTTGACGTGCCCGAACGAGTCGAGTTCGGGGGTGCGTACGTCGATCACAGTCTCGGCGACGGCGGCGCCATGAGTTGTGGGTGTCATGGCCGAAAGAGTAACACCCCGCCGCTAGTCGTCGAGCAGTCCCTTCTCCCGAACAAGGTCGGCCAGCTCGCCGCGTGAGTGGACCTCGAGCTTTTGGTAGATGTTCGAGAGGTGCGTCGACGCCGTGCGCGTCGCCATGCCGAGGAATTCGGCGTCCAGGTTCCGGTAGTCGCGCGCGCGGCAATCCCTAGCTTGTTGCAATGCTTACACACGACCTACCACCGGCCCAAGTCATGCTCGAGGCGTTCTTCGAGCGTGACCCCTCCTACGACGGAATCTTCGTCACGGGAGTCCAGACGACCGGGATCTTCTGCCGCCCGACATGTTCGGCCAAGAAGCCCCGACCCGAACATGTTCACTTCTTCGGCACCGCTCATGAGGCGCTCCTGTCGGGTTTTCGGCCGTGCAAGCGTTGCAGGCCGATGGAGTTGAGCGGCGCGCCTCCGGAGTGGCTGCGTCCTCTGCTCGCGGAAATCGAGGCTGATCCCGGCCGCCGGTGGACGGACCAAGACATGAGGGCCGCCGGATTGAGCCCCGAGCGTGTGCGGCGTTGGTTCAAGCGAAACCACGGCATGACATTCCATGCGTTCGGACGAGCGAGACGTCTCGGCGCAGCGTTGGGACAGGTACAGAGGGGCCCACGCGTGGGCCCGGCCGCCTTCGACGCCGGCTACGACTCTCTGTCGGGCTTCCAGGACGCCTTCATACAGTATTTTGGGTCCAGCCCTACGGCGCTCACGGATGCGTCGGTCGTTCATGTCGACCGGATCACGACTCCGTTGGGGCCCATGTTGGTGGGAGCCACGGACGAAGCGCTTTGCCTGCTCGAGTTCGTGGACCGCAGAGCGTTGCCCACGCAGGTGGCCAGAATCCGAAAAGGGTTGAGCGCTGTGTTCGTACGCGACCGAAACGAAGTCGTGGACCTCACGGCCGCGCAGGTCGAGGCGTACTTCGCTGGCGAGCTCGAGGCTTTCACGGTCCCCACCGTCGCCCCGGGCACCGACTTCCAGCGAGTCGTGTGGGCGGCTGTGGCGAACATCCCGTACGGAGAGACGCGAAGCTATTCCGAGTTGGCCCACGGAATCGGTCGCCCGTCGGCAGTGAGGGCGGTAGGCAGCGCGAACGGAATGAATGCGCTGGCGATCATCGTTCCGTGTCACCGCGTGGTCGGAGCCGATGGAAAGCTCGTGGGATACGGTGGTGGAGTCTGGAGAAAGCAGCGCCTACTCGACATGGAGCATTCTGTAACATCCAGTCGGACTTAGCGTTAGGGGCTCAGCTCGCCTCTGCGACGCATCCGAACCGTCGGTCGCGGCCCGCGAAGTCCGAGACTGCGGTTGCGAGCGCCTCGCCGTGGAAGTCGGGCCACATGCGGTCCGTGAATACGAGTTCCGCGTAGGCGCACTCCCATAGGAGGAAGTCACTCAGGCGCTTTTCACCACCCGTCCGGATGAGCAGGTCGACGTCCGGGGCCGGTCCCTCACTGTGCATTACTTTGCCGAGCAACACCGATAGAGACGCGCGATCGAGATCCGTACCGGCCGCGGCTTCCCGCACGGCCGACACGAGCAGGTCACGACTCGAATAGTCGACCGCCAGTCGAAGCGTAAGTCGGCGCTCCGAGGCCGTCGTTGCTTCCGCTTCTTCGATCAGCCGCACTAGGTCCGGCTCCAGCCGATCGCGGCGGCCAATCACCTGGAGGCGTACACCCTCGGCCTTCAGCTCGTCGACCTCACTCTTCAAATACCGCCGGAAGAGCTTCATGAGCAGGCTGACTTCCCGCTTCGGCCGCTGCCAATTGTCGGACGAGAAGGCATACAGCGTCAGCACGTTGATACCCAGGTCCGGAGAAGCTTCCACCACACGACGGACGGCACGAGCGCCCTCGCGGTGGCCCCATTCCCGGCGCCGGCTGCGGGCCTGTGCCCACCGACCGTTCCCGTCCATGATGATCGCCACGTGAAGCCCGGGGCGATCGGTGCGGGAGACGTCACGCATTACGTGTCGCTTGGATAATCGCCTCCATGTGGTCCAGGTAGTTCTGCAGCTCTCCTCGACCGAGCTCGGTCAGCGTGTACTCGGTCTTCGGCAGTCTGCCCTCGAACGACTTGTCGCACACCACGTACCCGGCGTCTTCGAGTCGCCGCGCGTGTGCGCTCAAATTGCCATCTGTGGCGCCGAGCAGCTCCTTGAGGTCTCCGAATGTGAGTGAGCCGTTCACCGCGAGCGCGCTCACGATACCCAGCCGGAGCCGCTCGTGAATCAGTCTATCGAGCCCCAGTGCCTCGGCCTGCGGGTGCTGCCCGCGGACTTCCGTCAACGAGGCGGTAGGGGGATCCGTTTCTTCCTTGGGCACTGCGCCCTGTCTAGCCGCCATGCTTCCTCCAAATCACGATACCGAACAAGATGTGCAAACCTCCGAAGCCCGCTGCCATGAACGCGTTGCCCCAGGCGGGCGTGAAGAACGCAGCGGTGCCCAGCGTCATGAACAGGGCGCACATGAGCGGCACCGGTCGAACGGAGTACGAGCCACCGGTGACGACCCCCGTTCCGTAGAGCAGAAGCCACACTCCCGGCAAGTGCTCGATCAGCGCGCCTCGCACGAACACGACTGTGAGTACCGCGCCGACCGCCAAGGGTGGTATGAGGTTCCAGGCGAACTTCCGACCAGGGCCGGTGAGCAGCCCCTCACCCGCCGCCCTCGACTTACGCGCCATGAGGAGTGTGGCGACGGTCAGCGAAGTCACGGCGGCCCCGAGCCAGATCGTCACCCAGATCGCCGGACTCGCCGACCGCGAGGCGATCCATGCAGCACTCAAGGCGATCAGGCCCATGAGGACACCACCGATCCCCGAGACATGCGTGAACGACGCGGAGCGCTGCATCGTTTCACGGATGTAGCGCAGGTTGTCCATCGCCCGATCGTGGAGCGCCACCGGCGCGCCGTCGGGATCACGGAGCTTCTTTGCGGGCATGTTCATGAGTTGAACGATGGGGCTACTGTTGCGTGTGAGCAAGTACTTTGTATGACGAAGTCGATACCTCAACCGCAGACCCTTGTTCGTTCCCGCAGGGGTGATCAGCTGGGCGTGGACCCCGTGCCGATCACCTTGAGGGCGCCCGGTAGCACGCGCGCCTCCACCGTGTTGCCCGCCGCTCGCCGCACGTCGCCGTCGACTTCGAAGCGTGGCGGTGCCGCGAACTCCATGCGGAAAGACTCGTCGTCGAGAACCTCCACCCGATCCGAGGTCACGTGACGACCCCGTTCCGCCAAGTTGAACAGCTTGAGGCGGGCAAGCGGGGATGCGTCCCGGATCTGACATGCGTGCAGCTTGCCGTCGTGCAGCTTCGCTTCCGGCGCGATGGGAAAGCCGCCTCCGAAAAAGGGGCCATTCGACACCGTGAGCATCAGGTGCTGGCCCTCGCGTCGTTCGCCGCGCCCGCTGATGAGTTCGAACTCGATGCCGGGAAAGCGAAAGAGCTGCTGCAGTGCGGTGACCTTGTACAGCAGCTCACCCTTGAGAAATCGTGCCGTCGCGGCCGCATCGATTACGGCGATGTCGAAGCCGAAGCCGATCAGGTTCAGGAAGTGCCGTTGCTCCCAGCGGTCGGGCGTGTGCTCCGCGGCACTCTCGGTATCGACACGACCGACGTCCACCACATCTATGTTGCCGGCGACCAAGTTCCGAACAGCGGCCTCCGCGTCCGATGGATCGAGACCGAAGCTCCGCCCGAAGTCGTTTCCAGTACCGTTGGGCAACAGACCCAGGGCGACGTCGTCCCGTCCGCTCGCGACCAGTCGGTCGGCCACGCTACTCCACGTGCCGTCGCCGCCCACCGCCACGACGACGTCGTACGCGTCGGCCACCGCCTGCTCCGCGAGGTCACGCTCACCACCGGGCCTGGAAGACTCGGCGAATGTGACGTCGTCGAGTTGCTCTGTGAGCAACCGCCGGTAAAGCCCAATGCGCCGCTTTCCTCGCCCCCGACCCGAAGCTGGATTGAAGATGACGAAGTGGCGCCTCATCGTCAGAGTTCGAGCAGGGGCTCGAAGGTCTGCAGGCCCTCTTGATACCACTGCTCGCGGAACGGATACGTGTTCACGTCGTCGATGGTGAGACCGGCGGTCATCGCGTGCTCATAGAGCGTGAGCGAGCCCCACTCCTCTTCGTGCTCGGAGTGAGGCGCCTCCATGTAGATGTTGGCCTTGAACTTCCGGTCGCCGCCCGCCTGGACCGTGAAGGCGTTGTAAAGGTTCTTGGACGGCGCGTACTTGTGCCTCGTGACGGTGAAGTCGAGAACGGGATCATCTCCGTCGCGAATCGTGACCTCCATCGCGTCGTCCGACTCTGTCATCGCGATCTCGAGGTCCGACATGTGGTGGGGCAGATGCCAGCGCTCGATCGCGTGCAGCCGGGCCGCCTCCGTGGAGGTGCCGACGCAGAACGGGAAGAAAGCGGCCTTAGGCAGCGGCTTTCCGGGCTCGACCATCGGAGGCACGATGATCGCGAGCACCACTTCGAAATAGTGGCCCACTTCGCTCTCCGTGAACTCGAAGCAGGTGAGTGCGAGGATGCTGCGCTCGTGCTGCATCTCGAGCGGTTCGAGGTGGGAGGGAAGCAGCTTTCGGGCGTCCGATGTCGGCATTTCGAAGAAGCCGCCCACGCAGTTGCGGAACCCGTAGTACGTATAGTTCATGTCGCTCATGTGAATGCCCGTCTTGATGCTTGTCGGCGCGACCGGTTAGCCTTTGCCGTCCATTGCACATCCGTGCGAATCGTCCTGCGTCCCGCGCTGAGAGGCCCTCGCTTGAAGTTCCGCGGCTACCTCGCCATCACTGTCGTTTGCTTGGCCATCCTGGTCTGCGATCTGATCCAGCGCTTCGTGATCGTTCCCCTGGGTTGGCTCTTTCCGTCCAGGCGTGACCGCATCCTCATCGCCTGGGCCCATGTTCTGGGTCGAGTGTTAACGGCACCCCTCTCCTGGATCGGCG
>JAYZBT010000090.1:0-7867 GCA_036338615.1 Gemmatimonadota bacterium | reverse complement strand
GGACTGGTGAGAACACTGGCAAGGGCCGACGGGCTCGCAGTGATCCCCGAGGGCACGCATGAGGTCGCGGAAGGCCAGCCCGTCGAGGTGATGCTACTCGACGACACCCCGGGAGCCGAGCCCTTCAAGTTCGCGTGACCGCGACCTCACCGAGCCGACCCTCGATCAACTGAGCTCAGTCGGCAGACTTCAACGCCGCGACCTCTTCGGCCAACCGCGGTAGGATCTCGAAGAGGTCCCCGACGATCCCGTAGTCTGCGACGCCGAAGATGGGCGCGTCGGCGTCCTTGTTGACCGCGACGATCGTCTGGGAGGTACGCATTCCGGCGAGGTGCTGAATCGCACCCGATATTCCGACGGCGAAGTAGAGCTTGGGAGCGACCGTCTTACCGGTCTGACCGACCTGTTCGCCGTGTGGGCGCCATCCCGCATCCACGACGGCTCTCGATGCTCCCAGCGCAACGCCGGGCCCCAGCGCCGATCTTAGCGACTCCAGCAGCCCCCAGTTCTCAGGATCCTTCATGCCCCGACCGCCGGAGACGATGGTCGTCGCCTCGGCGACGTCGAGCGCCCCGTCCGCGGCCCCTTTGCGCTCCAGAACTCGCACGCGCCAGCTCGAGGGGTCGATGTCCGGAGTGAACGTCGTCATTTCGCCCGCCGCGCCGAGCTGCTCGACAGGGAAGACGTTGGGCCGAATCGTGATGATCGCGGGCGAAGCGTCGATGGACAGGTGCGCGAACGCCTTGCCCGAGTAGATCGGCTTGAGGACGGCCAACTGTCCGTCCTCCACCTCGATGCCCGTGGCATCGGATGCGAGTGGGACGTCCAGCATGGCGGCGATTCGCGGCGCGAGATCTTTGCCCAGCGTCGTAGCCGGTAAGATCACCGCGGCCAGGTCGAGCGACCGAACCTGGTGGGCGAGGACCTGCGCGTACCCCTCAGGATTGTACTCTGTGAGGGACTCGTGCTCCGCGACCGCGATCGAGGCAGCACCCGCCGCTCCCAGTGCCCCGACGGCGGCGGACAGCCCCACACCCCCGATGGCAAGCACGCGAGCCGAGCCGGCGAGTTCACCCGCCAGGCGCGCCGCGGCGCTAACCGCTTCCCGGGACGCACCGCCGATCTGACCCTCTCGCTGCTCCGCGAAGGCGAGGACATCCGCCATTTGCTCTATCTCCAGTTTCCAGGTTCTAGTTTTATGTGGTTGCTACCGAGACCTCAGAGCGCGTTCGCCTCTTCTCGAAGCAGGCGCACGAGTTCCGAAACCGCATCCGGACCCTCTCCCACGATCTGCCCGGCTCCGCGCGTGGGCGGCTCCGTCAGCCGAGCGACCCGGAGACGCGAAGGCGCAGACGCGGCCTCCTTTTCTTCGAGCGGCTTCCGCTTGGCGGCCATGATGCCCTTGAGCGAGGCGTAGCGGGGCTCGTATGCCCCCTTTGTGATCGTGAGCACGGCAGGCAAGTCGACTTCTACTACTTCCACGCCACCCTCGACCTCGCGGTGGCACACAGCCCTCTCCCCTTGCACCTCGAACGATGCAACGCCGGTCACGCACGGTCGGTCGAGGAGCATGGCGACCATAGGGCCGACTTGCTGCTGGTCATCGTCAGCGGCCTTCACCCCAAAGAGGATCAACGCCGCATCCGACGCGTCTAGCTCATTGGCGAGCGCCTTCGCGGTCGCAAGGCCGTCGATGCCGACCTCTCCGGTCAACAAGAGTGCGCTGTCGGCGCCCATGGCCAAACCGGCACGCAACGACTCCTGCGTAGACGCATCGCCGAGGCTAAGCAGGGACACGGTCCCTTCTCCGGCGGCTTCCTTCGTGCGCAGTCCCGCCTCGATCGCGAACTCGTCGTATGGACTGACGATGAACTTGACGCCGCTAGGGTCGATTCCGGTACCGTCGATTCGGATGCGAGCCTCGGTGTCCGGGACTCGTTTGATGCAAACTGTGACGTTCACCGAGATGTTCTCCGCGGTGGGGTGGATGTCGCGATGCCTGCGTGCACCTGCGTGCATTCGATCGGCCGGGGTACCCCCGTCTCGGGGTCGAGATCCGTGCCAGCCAGACGATGAGATGCGCCTACAGCGTCGCCCCCAAAACAGCGAAACAGACCGTGGCGATGCCGCCCCCGATGAGGGCGTAAGGAAGCTGCGTTCGCACGTGGTCGATGTGGTCGGTGGCGGCCGCCATGGAGGAAATGATGGTCGTGTCGCTGATGGGCGAACAGTGGTCTCCGAAGATGCCCCCTGACAGGGCCGCGGCCAGGAACGGGGCGATCGGCAGACCCAGCCCAACCGCGGCGGGTACCGCGATGGGAAGCATGATGGCGAAGGTGCCCCAACTGGTCCCCGTCGAGAAGGCGATTCCGGCCGAGACGATGAATACGAGCGGCAGGTACACGAAGTTGGGCATCGTCCCCCTGGTTACTTCCGCGACGTATTCGCCTGTCCCCATGAAAGCCACGACGTCACCGAGTGCGATCGCCAGCAGTAGAATGAGCGCGAGCGGTACCAGTCCACCGGCGCCTTTCAAGCCGACTTTCACCAGTTCGGCGGTCGTGAATCCGCCCTGCGCGCGCAGCATGATCCACGACACAGCCAGACCGAACAGGACCGACCACAGTACGCTCGTCGAGCCGCTTCCGTCTGCGAACACGCCGTCCCCTGTGACGTACAGCCCGAACGGCATGAAGAGGACCATTGCGACAATCGGTGCGACCATGTTGACGGCGCGCGGCGGGATGGCGTCGTTCGGCTCCGGCGAGAGCACGTCCTCGTCGATCATGGGAGTCGCATCCGGCCACAGCAACTCACCGCCTCGCGTGCGCTCCTCCGCCTTCTTCATCGGGCCGATGTCGATGCCCCACACGATCACCGCCAGGACCAGGAGCACCGCCACGATCGCGTAGAAATTGAACGCGATCGACTGTAGGAAAACGCCCAGGGGATTCTCGACGCCCAACCGCTCGAGAATCTGGATGTTGTACGCGCCCCAGGCGTTCAAGGGGATGAGGATGCAGATGGGGGCCGAAGTGGAATCGATGATGTATGCGAGTTTCTCTCTCGAACACTTGTAGCGATCGCAGAGAGGGCGGGCGGTCGAGCCTGCGACCAACACGGTGATGTTGGACTCGATGAAGATCACGACCCCCGTCGCCCACGCCAGCAATTGGGACCGCTTGGCCGAGTTGACCCACTTGTTCTGCTCCAGAAAGAGCACGAAGCCGCGCACACCGCCCGAAGCCTCCACCGTGGCGATGAGCGCCCCGATCGCGATCGTGAACATGATCGTTCGAGCGGCGTCGCCTTCACCCCCCAATACTTCGACCGTTCCCTGGATCGCCGCCTCCAACCCGAGAAGCGGGTTCCAACCCGACACGATCGTCCACGCGAGCCACAAGCCGCCCGCGAGCGACAGGTAAACCTGCTTGGTCCAGATCGCGAGCACGATCGCGAGCACGGGTGGGAGCAGCGAAACCCAGGTCGGATCGCTCATTCGGGTCTACCTAGTCGCGTTTGGGGGATGGAATGCGGCGGGTGAGGAGAGACGCCTGGCGCGCCGAGAACATAGAACCGATAAGGCCAGTCCGCCGCCGCGCGCACTCCGATGCGACCCGAGACGCCGATCAGATCAGGTGGTAACGTCCACCCCGCTCGCAGCTGGAGTGGCTCGGCGCACAGGTCGTGGCCATAGAGACCGCCGGTGATCCCCAGCGCCTGGCACAACCTGCCGGGCCCCGTAGTCAGGGGCTCCCGGCCCCTGCGCTCCCTCATCACGTCCTGTCCCTCGAGAGCATGCAACCCACGGAGCAGAACGGCTCCCCCGCGCCCCTTGCGATCGGCGACCACGTTCATGCACCAATGCATGCCATAGATCCGGTACACATAGCTGACTCCCGGCGGACCGAACATCACCGCGTTTCGTTTCGTCCGACCCGCTACAGTGCAGGCGTGAGACGCAGGATCGTCGGAGCCCTCATAGGCCTCCGTCTCGACAATTACGCCCGACGTTCGTCGACCATCGACGGTCGAGACGAGGCGACATCCGAGCAGCCCGCGCGCGAGTTCGAGCGCGCTTCTCTCCACGAAGCCCACGTCGAGCTCCGTCCCGGGGGCGATACCGGATCCCCATGGCAGGAGATCCGGGTCGCCAGGGCCCCTTCTAGCTTTGGCCCCGGGGGGCACGGCCTCGACCGCCTCGACGTCCGCCGCGTCCGCCCTTGCTTCCCCCGCTACTCGGGGTGCCGGACGTACGCCTCGCGTAGTCGGAGCGCCAGGCCTCGAGCACCTGTTCGGCGCGCGACGGGGGCACGGCTCCGGAAATCGCTTCCGGATCGTCGCGCAGCGTCTTGAAGAGGTCAGCACCGAAACGGGCTACCAAGGTCTCTGCGGTCTTATCGCCCACACCCTTGTAGCGGTGCGTCAGGTAGCGGACGATGGCATCAGGGTCGCTGGGCAACCCCAGAGAACCGATGTCGACGACGCTCTCCGATCGTGCGCCCGTCTGTCCGCCGGATCGGGGGGCCGGCTCGGCCTCCCCTTCCGTCGCAGGACCGGTCCCGGATGGTACGGCTTCGTCTCGGGAGACGCTCGCGGTGTTGACCGCCTGCCCCTCGAAGAACAGGGGCTGGTCCTCCGCGCCCCGCCGTCGCGTCGATCCGCGACGTGGACCCAAGCGCAGACCCATGTCGCCCAGATCGGACGGCAGCACTTCGACGACTCTCGCGCCACCGGTGTCGGGCTCGGGAGTCGAGTCGGCGACAGGCTCGGATTCGGGCTCGGATACCGCTTCGGCCTCGGCGCCAGTCTCTGCCGACTCCGGCTGGACGGAGGGCGCCTCGGAACCCGGGGCTTCTTCCGTACCGCCGGCGTCCCCAGGAGTGCCGCTCACCAGTCGCACCTCGAAGTTCCCACGGTCCGTGCGCTCCACCTCGACGACGCCGTGCTCAGACGCCTGGGCCAAGAACTTGGAGAACTTGGGGAACCCCAGCTCGGTCTCGTCGAACGAACGGTCCTTCTGGAGAATCTTCCGCTTCACATCCGAATCGCGGACCGACTCGCGCCCGGCCGTGCGCAGGTCCTGCAACGCGCCTCTCAGCAGAGCATACGCTTCCTGGAGAGGATCGCCGGATGCGTCGGGTCCATCAGACGCGTCGGACTCGGTGGCCGTGTCGGGCGCGCTAGGCGCGTCGCCAGTCGCATCCCGATCCTTCCGGTCGCGACGACCCCGGCCTCCGCCTCGCCGGGTTCGGCTGTCGCTCGACGCGGCAGGGCGGCGACCCCGCCCCCCGCCCCGCGTCGGGCCGACCTCGTACTGTCCGTTCTCGAGCTTCTTGAGGCTCACGAGGCCCCGCGATGACGCCTCCGCGAGGAACTTGCTGAACTTGCTGAAGCCCATGCCACCTTCGTCGAAGTTCGCATCCAGCTCCTGCATCACCTGCTTGAGCCGATCCGAACGCATCACGTCACCTCGGCCCACCATCTTCTTGAGCGCTTCGGCTACGAGTACCCAGGGGTCCCTCGCAGCCTTGTGCAGCTCGGTCGTCTTGGTGAGGCCGGTCAGGCTCGTGTACGAGTAGTACTCGTCGCAGTTCTGGACGAGGATGTCCGAACTCGATTCCTGGATGCCGACCCCGATGACGTATTTGCCGTACTCCTTGAGCTTGAGCACGAGGCTGGAGAAGTCGGAGTCCCCGGTGAGTAGAATGTAGGTCCCGATCTCGGGACGGATGAAGACCAGCTCGACCGCGTCGATCGCCATCCGGATGTCGGTCGCGTTCTTCTTGTTGCTGCCGTACGCGGGGGCGAAGATCAGATCGACGGACGCTTCTGAAAGTGGGACGATGTACTGGGGGTAACGTCGCCAGTCGGCGTAGGCGCGCTGGACGCTGACCTTTCCCTTGATGACGTCGGTGTCGAGGAGGCTCTTGAGCTCCTTCGAGAGGTCGCTGCGCATGCCCATCGTAACATTGTCGAAGTCGATGAGCAGTGCTGCGTGGGGTGTGTCCGACCCCGAGAAGCCCGGTCCCCCCTGATGGGGGGCCCTGGTATACGGTACACTCATGGTTTTCTGTCTCGCAGACTGAATTGTATTGCCGCGAGACCTCCCCACCCAACTCGAGTCGCTAGATCACGAGCGGGGTCGGGGAAGCCTTTCGGGAGCACCCATCGTGGGTGCCGCGACCCCGTCAGGACGACTTGCTCTCCGACTGAACCAAGCGGGAGAGTTCGACCCTCCGCACCTCATTCGTGTCCGTCCGAGGGAGCGCGTCCAGGAACCGAACCAGATCTGGGACCTTATCCTCCGCGAGGGTCTCGCGGCACCAGTCCACAATCTCGTGACCTGTGACGATCGCACCTTCCACGGGAACGATGCAGGCGCAGATAGCTTCTCCAAGCAACGGGTCGGCGACGCCGACTACCGCAACCTCTCGTACCGCCGGGTGAGATTCGATTCGAGTCTCTACTTCGCGGGGATACACGTTGAAGCCAGAACGTATGATAACCGTCTTGCGACGGCCCACCAAATGCAGGTACCCCTCCTCGTCCACGATTCCGAGGTCGCCCGTCAGGTAGTACCCGTCCGCATCGTACGCGCGGGCGGTCTCTTGAGGCTGTCGGTAATAGCGCAGCATGACCCCTGGCCCCCTCACTCCGATCTCGCCGACGCTCTCGACGGGCAACTCATCTCCGGCTTCGGTGATGCGGACCTCTGTCGAGGCCAGCGGCCGCCCCACCGTGAAACGGCGCTTTTCCGGCGGGTCGGCGGCGCGCGAAACGGACAGCGTCGAGGCCGTCTCGGCCAGCGAGTACGCGTTCAGGACCACCACGCCCATTTCGTCGGCGATACGCGTGACGAGATCGTCGTTCGTGGGAGCCCCGGCGAGCACCGCCAAGCGCAGGGCGCTCAAGTTGCGTCGGCGGGCCGCCAGCAGCGCGAGTTCGCTCACGAAAAGCGTGGGGATGCCGTAGTGGACGGTCGCCTTGTGACGCTCCGCCAAGTCCAACGTCGACGCACCATCCGCCTCCTCTTGCAGTACGATGCTCGCTCCGGCGAGCAGCGTGGAGAGCAGGCCGGGTGCGAGTCCGAAGACATGGAAGAGCGCCGTGACGCCGATCATCCGATCCGAACTCTTCAGCCCGAGCGCCTCCGCCGTGCCCGCCGCCGCGTGCATCAAATTCGCGTGGCTCAGCTCCACGCCCTTCGGCTTACCCATCGTGCCCGACGTGTACACGATCGCGAAGCAGCCGCCCACCGGATCGGGCACCGAGGCGGGGAAATCGCGCCCCCCTCCCACCGAGATGAGGTCCTCGAACTGGAAGATGCGGTCGTCATACCACAGGTCCTCCTCGCCCACGGTCACTAGGTACTGCAGCTCGGGAAGCTGAGGCATCAAGTCCTCGAAGAGTTGGAGGTAGTCCACGCCGAAGGCGTGTTCCACCGTCACCGCACACACCGTCTCCGAGTGGCGCAACATGTACTGCAACTCGGACAGAGTGAGGCGAGGATTGAGCGGTACGATGGTCGCTCCGAGCTTGGCGGCCGCAAACATCGAGACCGCGAATTCCGGACACGGCGGTAGCACCAGCGCGATCCGGTCCCCGGCCTCCACCCCCAGGTTGGCGAGCGCCGCCGCGAGCGCCTCAGCGTCCCGCTCGACCTCTCCGTAGGTGACCACCCGGTCGCGGAACCGCAGATAAGCGCTGCCAGGGTCCGACGTCGCTCGGGTCGCGAGTGCCGACGCGACGGTGACGTCGGTGTAGCCCTCCGTCAGAGCCATGTCACGTCCAGTGGCAGTAGATATGGGCCGTCGCTCATCGAGGCATTCCGCTTCAGCCGAACTCCGCGAGTACGTCGCGTACG
>JAYZBT010000089.1:0-12274 GCA_036338615.1 Gemmatimonadota bacterium | reverse complement strand
GATGACGAAGACTTCGACTACATCCGGGCGCATCCGTCGCATGGAGCCGACATCCTCGAGAACATCCCCTCGCTGCAACACCTGACCACGGGGGCGCGTTACCACCACGAGCGATGGGATGGCAGTGGCTATCCGGAAGGGCTCTCGGGTGATCACAGTCCCCTCGTCGCCCAGATCCTGGCCGTTTGCGATTCCTACGACGCGATGACGTCCGCTCGCTCGTACCGCGAGTCGCGGGGGCATCCGTGGGCGGTGGCTGAACTGGCCCGGTGCACCGGCGTGCACTTCGCTCCCAATGTGGTGGACGCCTTCATGGCGGTACCGGAGGACCGCTTCGCAGCGGCACGAGCGGAGCCGAAGACGGGGCGGGATCCGTTCGCCAGAGAAGCCTCCTCGGTGCGCCAGCGCACGACCCGTGGTGTAACCCAGCAATCGTCCGCGGGGTAGCGAGGGCCTCCAACCCGCACGGAACACCGGAACCTCCGGAAAGTCGAGCCGTATAGCCGGTTCCGAAGCTATCGAGGGCTCGCCATCTTTCTGGCTTCGAGCGAATCCCTTCCCCTGCACCCGTATTGATCGGAGCTCACGTGTCCGAAGAGTTGGCATCCCGGCTGGACCCGCAGGCGATCGAGCCCGCCCGCTATGCCAAGTGGCAGGAGGGCGGATACTTCCATGTGCCCTCGAGTCGGGTACTGGAGGACGCAGCGGACCCCTACGTGATCGTGATTCCGCCGCCCAACGTGACGGCGGTGCTGCACATGGGGCATGGTCTCAACACCACCATCCAGGACGTGCTGATCCGTTGGCGGCGCATGCAGGGCGCGGCTGCGCTCTGGGTGCCCGGTACCGACCATGCGGGCATCGCGACGCAGAACGTGGTCGAGCGTGAGCTCGCCGCCAAAGGATGCATGCGCGACGACTTGGGTCGAGACCGTTTCGTCACGGCGATTTGGAACCATGTGCACGAGACCGGAGGGGCCATTCTCGAGCAACTCAAGGCCATCGGCGCGTCGTGTGACTGGGATCGCACGCGCTTCACGCTCGACGACGAACTCAGTCGGGCGGTGCGCGAGGTGTTTGTTCACTTGCACGAACGGGGCCTGGTCTACCGGGGCGAGTACATCATCAACTGGTGCCCGCGCTGCCTGACCGCTCTCTCCAACGAAGAGGCGGAGGGTCAGGAGACGCAGGGAAGCCTCTGGCACCTTCGCTATCCGCTTCCGGAGGCAGCCAATTCGGCCGCCCGAGCGGCGTCCGAGGCTGGAGCCGACGCGATCGGACAGCTCGACGACGGGCGCTGGTACCTCACGGTCTCCACCACGCGGCCCGAGACGATGCTCGGAGATACCGGGGTCGCGGTGAATCCGAAGGATGAGCGGTACGCACCACTGGTCGGGTGCGACGTCGAGTTGCCGCTGACCGGCCGAGTGATCCCGATCGTCGCGGACGCCCACGTCGATCCGGACTTCGGGTCGGGGATGGTGAAGGTCACGCCCGCGCACGACCCCAACGATTTCGACATCGCGAACCGCACGGGGCTCGAAGTCCTCAACGTCATGACGCCCGAGGCCAGCATGAGCGAGAACGCCCCCGAGGTGTTCCGGGGCATGGACCGGCTGGATGCGCGTAAGGCGGTACTAGTCGCGTTGGGTGAGCAGGGGCTCGTGGCTGGCGAGGATGCGTACACACGCTCGGTGCCGCATTGCTACCGCTGTGGCACGGTCGTGGAGCCAAGGCTCTCTCTCCAGTGGTTCGTGAAGATGAAGCCGCTCGCGGAGCCCGCGTTGCGCGCCTCTCAGGACGGCACGATCACCTTCACCCCGAGTCACTGGCAACGGGTGTACGAGCACTGGATGGAGAACATCCGGGACTGGTGCATCTCCAGACAACTCTGGTGGGGGCACCGCATCCCGGTCTGGTACTGTGCGTGTGGCGAAGAGATCGTCTCTCGGGAGGACCCGACAGACTGCCCCAAGTGTGGCTCGGCGGAACTCGAGCAGGACCCCGACGTGCTCGACACGTGGTTCAGCTCACAGCTGTGGCCGTTTTCCGTCTTCGGTTGGCCCGAGAAGACTCCGGACGTGGAGGCCTTTTACCCTGGCAACGCCATGGTGACCGCCCCGGAGATTCTGTTCTTCTGGGTCGCGCGCATGATCATGATGGGCTACGAATTCTTTGGTGAGCCCCCGTTCACGGAGGTGTACCTGCACGGCACCGTCCGCGACATGAAGGGCCGCAAGATGTCCAAGTCGTTGGGCAACGGCATCGACCCGCTCGAGGTGGTGAACACGTTCGGCGCAGACGCCATGCGCTACACGCTCGTGAGCCAGGCCGCCGTGGGCACGGACATCAGCCTCGACCACGAGGACGTCGAGGCGGCGTTCGCCAACGGCCGCAACTTCGCCAACAAGATCTGGAACGCCGGCCGCTTCGCGCTGCTGAGCGTGGGCGACGCCCCCGTGAAGCCGCTCTCGGAGGTCGAGCCCGACCTGGCGCTGGAGGACCGCTGGATTCTCTCCAGACTTCGCGATGCCTCCCAGAACGCGACGCGCGGGCTCGAGCGGTATCGGCTGCACGACGTCGCGGAGAGCCTGTACCACTTCTTCTGGGGTGAAGTGTGTGACTGGTACCTCGAATGGGTGAAAGCGCGGCTCGCGGACGACGGCGACGCGTCCAGTCGTGAGGCTGCGCGTTCGACCCTCGTGACCGTGTTGGACGAGTCGTTCCGACTCCTGCACCCCATCATGCCGTTCGTTACCGCTGAACTCTGGTCCCGGCTTCCGTGGCCCGAGGGCAAGGAGCGCCCGGAGGACCTCATCATCGCCAGCTGGCCGGACGGCGCCGATCGCTACGAGGACGAGGATGCCGAGCGCGACTTCGCGGCGCTCAGGGAACTGATCGTCGAGGTGCGCCGGCTGCGGAAGGAGTATGGCGTCGCCGAGGGGGAGCGTATCCGGATTCACCTGTCGGGCGCTGACGCGGCGCTCGTGGACACGGTCTCGGCGCACTTGCCTGCGCTCGAGCGCCTGGCGCGTGTGAACGGGGTCGAGCAGGGTGGCTCGTCCGGCATCGGGGCGCACGCCGTGCTCGGTGGTGGGAGGGAGCTGTTCGTTCCGCTCGAAGGCGTCATCGACCTCGAACGCGAGCGCTCACGCCTCGGCGAGCAGATTGCGCGACTCCAGGCGCACGGCGAAGCCACGGCGAAGAAGCTCCAGAACGAGAACTTCGTGTCCCGCGCGCCGGAGGACGTGGTACAGAAGGAGCGGGACAAGCTCGTTCAGTTGGAGCAGCAGGCGAACACGCTTCAACAGAAGCTGAACGAGCTCGGGGGCGGGAAGTCCTGACCATGCCTCGGCGGAGCTTCAATTTCGCAGGACTCACCATGGCGCTCGTTTGGGGAGCGGCCTGTGCACAGCAGGGATCCCCTCGCGGTGGGCCGGAAGACCGCCGACCACCGGTAGTCGTATCGACCACGCCCGACACCTTCGCGATCGTGCCGGACTTCAACGGCGCGATCCGCTTCGAGTTCGACGAGCGCATCAGCGAGCAGGTCTCGGGAGGCACGCTCGACGAAGCGGTCATAGTGTCGCCGCGTACGGGAGACCTTCGTGTCCGCCACGAGCGACGTAGCATCGTGATCGAAGTCGACGGCGGATTCGAGCCCGACCGCGTATACCGCGTGACGCTGCTGCCCGTAATCCGAGACCTGTTCAGCAACCAGATGATCGATGCCTTCGAGATCGTGTTCTCGACGGGGCCGACGCCGGTACCGACGACCATCGCGGGCATCGTCTGGGATCGCATCACGGGAGAAGGGATGGCGGACTACGAGGTGCGAGCCGTAGCGACTGAGGGTGATCCCTCTGTGCACGTGGCCATGACCGACGCGGACGGCGTATTCGCGCTGCGTTATCTGCCCACCCCGATGGAGCAGGGGGGGCGACCGGCCGGCCGCATCCGGCTCGTCGCCGTCGAGGACCGGACTCGGGACGGAACCGTGGACCCGATGGAGGTCCAGGGCTCGGGAGTCCAGTTGGTGTTTCCAGGCGATACGCTTCCTATGACCATGTCCGTGCTCCAACCGGACACCACGGCTGCGCAGGTCACGAGCGTCACGCCTCTGGACTCGGTGACCGTGCTCATAGAGTTCGATGACTACGTCGACCCCGAGTTCCCGCTGGCTGGTGTGGTGGTCGCCGTGGCGGACGAGGACAGCGTGAGCGTTGCCGCGACACGACTCTTCCACGAGCACGAGTATGTGACGTACATCGAGGATGTCGCCGACTCGATCGCGGTTCTCGACTCCCTCGGTGGTGTGGCGCGGGAGGCCGAGCGCGCCGTGCGCGACAGCATCGCGGCTGTGCGGGACAGCCTCACCGCGGGGCAGGACAGCACAGCGGCCGAGCCCGCCCTCGCTCCCGACACCGTCACGATCCTGGTTCCCGGAGCGGCGGGCCCCGAGCAGGGGCAGGAGCAGGGGCAGGAGGAGGGGCGGCCAGCCAGACGCGTGGCCCCGCCCGGACTGGATGGGCGTCCGGCTTCCCGGCGAGCCCCAGTGGATCCCAATGCTCCGCTTCGCTCCGAGCCCGCCGGACCGGAGGGCGAGCGGCTTCCGTCACGGCAGATCGTTGCCGTCCTGGGCGCGCTCTTGGAGCCGAACAGTCCGTACCAGCTCGTCGTGTCGGCCGTGCGGAACATCGCGGCTATTCCGCTCGGCGGCGGGGAGTCTGCGCTCGTGCTGGAACCACCCGAGGTGCCGGCCGACACCGCCTCGGTCGGAGATTCGCTCTCGGGCCCAGACTCCCTCGTTGTGCCGGATACCAGCGTGGTTCCCGACACGAGCGTAGTGCCGGACACGACGGTTGTCCCGGACACGAGCGCGATCACGTTGGGCGATGTGAGCGGCCGCCCTTATTCACGGTGAGCGATCCACGGAGGTCGATTCCGTCCGTCGACGAGCTGCTTGCCACGGAAGCGTTCCAAGACGTGCTCGCCGCCTACCCGCGGGCTCGGGTGGTGAAGGGGCTGCGCTCGGTGATCGACGATGTGCGCCAGCGCGTCGGCTCCGGCGAGGAAGTCAGCGGCATCGGCGCGCCGGAAGTCTATGCCGGCGAAGTCGCGGCTCACCTCGCCACGAAAGACCAGCCCTCGTTGCGCGCCGTGATCAACGCCACCGGCGTGGTGCTGCATACGAATCTGGGGCGCGCCCCGCTTGCGGTCGTTGCCCGCGAAGCCATGGCACGCGCGGCGCATGGCTACTCGAACCTGGAGTTCGACCTGGAAGAAGGCAGGCGGGGTTCGCGCTACGACCACTGCGTGTCCCTCCTGTGCGAGCTGACCGGTGCGGAGGACGCGCTGGTCGTGAACAACAATGCGGCCGCGCTCGTCCTGGCGCTCAACACCGTGGCGCAAGGGCGCGGCGTGGTGGTGTCGCGCGGCGAGCTCGTCGAGATCGGTGGGGGCTTCCGCATCCCCGAGATCCTCGAGCGTTCGGGGGCGAAACTCGTGGAAGTCGGCAGCACGAATCGCACGCGAGTCGGCGACTATGAGCAGGCGTTCGCGGACTCTGGCGCGGATGCTTCCGATGCTGGAGGCGCCACCGCGGAAACCGCTGCCATCCTGAAGGTCCATCGCTCCAACTTCAGGATCACGGGCTTCACCGAGGAGGCGCCTCTCGATGCGCTGGCTGAAGTCGCTCGCGCCCAGGGGGTCCCTCTCCTGCACGACCTCGGGTCGGGGCTCATGGTCGCTGCGGAGTCACTCGCGTTGCCCAACGAGCCCCAGGCCGCGGAGTCACTCGCCAATGGAGCGGACCTGGTGGCCGTTTCTGGTGACAAGCTCCTGGGTGGGCCTCAAGCCGGCATCCTGCTCGGCGGGGCCGATATCATCGCGCGGCTGCGTGTGAATCCGCTATGTCGCGCCTTGCGGGTGGACAAGGTCACGCTGGCGGGCCTCGAAGCGACGCTCCAGTTGTACCGAGACCCCGAACAGGCGCGGTCGGAGATTCCCACGCTACGCATGCTTCGTGCAAGCGAGTCGGAGCTGCGCGTGCGTGCCGGCGCGCTGATTCAGGCCCTCGCCGATGTCGACGTGCCGTCTACGCTGGTCGAAGGGAAGGGCGCGGTCGGCGGCGGCACCTACCCCGGAGTGGAACTCTCCGGTTGGTCGCTCGCGCTCGACGCTCCGGACGGTGCGGAAGCGTTTTCTGCACGGCTGAGGGGCGGCAGCCCACCCGTGGTAGCGCGCATCGCGGATGGAAGGCTGCTACTCGACCCGCGCACGGTCGCTGCCGAGGAGGAGGCTGAGCTCGTGCGTTGTGTGCGCGCGGCGTGGACGGACTCGGGTGCCTCGTGACGGAGCTGCGGCCGGCGGTATTCATCGACCGGGACGGGACTATGATCGTCGAGCGGGAGTATCTGTGCGAACCCGCCGGCGTAGAGGTCATCCCCGGCGTGTTCGAGGCGTTGGCACTACTGCGTGAGGCGGGATTTGCGCTGGTGATCGTAACGAACCAGGCAGGCATCGCCCGGGGGTACTACTCGGTAGAGGACTACCACGCCGTCGCGTCGCGGCTGGACGAGCTACTCAACGAAGCGGGGGTATCGGTTGACGCCGCCTACCACTGTCCGCATCATCCGGACTTCGGAGGCCCGTGTCCGTGCCGAAAGCCCGCCACCGGGATGTACCTCGATGCGGCGCAGGAACTCGGCCTGGATGTGGGGTGTTCGTACTACGTCGGTGACAAACTGAGCGACGTGACGCCTGCCCTGGAGCTCGGCGGGCGAGGCATTCTGGTGCGAACGGGGTACGGGAACGAACTGGAGGTCTCGGCACCCGCGTCGATACTCGTAGTCGACGACCTAGCGGCGGCGGCGAAGCTGATCACGAGCGTTGAAGAAGGACCCACCGCCGTTGACCGTATTTCCACCCTCGAATAGTTTTTTGCCATGATGACCATGACGGTGACAGCCGTAGAAAAAGTCCAGGACTTCATTCAGGAGCACGGTGTCGAGGGCGGTGCTGGCCTGCGGGTCGCGGTGCTGCCCGGCGGGTGTTCCGGCTTCCAGTACGGCCTCAATATCGAGGGCGCGCCTGAGGACGAAGACGAAGTCGTGGAGATTCAGGGTGTGAAGGTCTTCGTGGACCCGTTCAGCGTGCAGTACCTGGAAGGCGTAGAGATCGACTACGTGACCAGCTTCATGGGCCAGGGCTTCACGTTCAAGAACCCGACCGCCTCGGGTGGCTGCGGTTGCGGGAGTTCGTTCACGGTTTGAACTCCGCAGGGCGGTCCTCCAGGTGGGTGTGAACTAATGGAGGTCCGGACCTTCACAGGCGGAGGGTTCGGGGAGAACGCATACCTGGTCGTTTGTGAGGAATCGAAGGTCGCCGTGGCCATCGACCCTGGCGGAGCGGCCCGCGCCCTCGCCCGCGCGATCGTCGACGACCGTCTCTCACTGCAGGCGATCCTCCTGACGCACGCGCATATCGATCACATCGAGGGCGTTCATCACGTCAGGGCCGTGGCGCCGGAAGTCCCCATCTGGCTCCATCGCGATGATTTCGAGTTGTATCATGTCGTTCCGAAGTATGCCGCTATGCTCGGACTCACCGCGGAAACACAACCGCCGCCGACGGACGAGCTCGTGCACGGACAGCGCTACGAGTTCGGGACATGCGCGTTCGACGTGCGCTTCACCCCCGGTCACGCTCCGGGCCACGTGATCTTCGTGGCTGAGAAAGAGGGTGTCGCCATCTCCGGTGACGTCGTCTTCCAGGGCTCGATCGGACGCACGGACCTTCCGGGTGGCGATTTGGCGACGCTGATGAAGTCGATCCGCGAGCAGGTGTTGACGCTCCCCGACGAAACGGTGCTCCTGAGCGGTCACGGGCCCCCGACGACCGTGGGTCACGAGCGGGTCGGAAATCCCTTTCTGGTACCGCACTACGGAGGGGAATTGGCGTGAGCCAAGCGCTGAAGGCTGCCGCCTTCGCGTCCGGCGGGGGCACCGGCCTCCAAGCGTTGATCGACCACCAGGGAGCGAATACTCCGTGGAGGCTCTCCCTCCTCGTTTGTAACCGCGCGAGCGCCGGCGCGATGCAGCGGGCGGCGGTTGCCGGGGTACCGGCCCACGTGATCCCGACCAAGGATCGCGACGCGGAAGACGTGGCCCGGGACACGCTCGAACTTCTCGAGCAGCACGAGATCGACGTCATATATCTGGCGGGCTATCTGAAGAAGGTCCCGTTGCCGGTCGTCGAACGATTCCGCCGCCGGATCCTCAACGTGCATCCCGCGCTACTGCCGGCTTTCGGAGGCCAGGGCATGTACGGCATGAACGTGCACCGGGCGGTGATCGCGTCCGGAGCGCGGATTTCGGGCCCCACGGTCCACTATGCCGACGAGGAATACGACAGCGGCCCGATCATCGCCCAGTGGCCGGTTCCGGTGAAGTCCGGAGATACGCCAGAACAACTCGCCGCGCGGGTCTTGAGGGCCGAGCACCGGTTGTATCCGATTGCGGCAGATCACGTCTGTAGCGCCTTGGCCGAAGGACGTGATCCGGAGCCTTGGGCCGGCGACGCGGAAGCCTACCGTATGAGCGACGAAGCAACTTGAACCCATCTGAACGAAACGAGGAAGTGCGATGAAGCGGGCGCTACTCAGCGTGTCCGAGAAGAGCGGAATCGTGGAACTCGGTAGCGCGCTCATCGAGCGCGGCTGGCAACTGCTTTCTACCGGAGGCACCGCGCGAACACTCCGGGAGGCCGGTCTCCAGGTCACGAGCGTCTCCGAGGTGACACAGCACCCGGAGATGATGGAGGGGCGCGTCAAGACGCTGCATCCCGCGATCCACGCCGGCCTGCTCGCGCGCCGCGACCGAGACGACGACATGGCGGCCTTGGTGCAGCAGGGCTACCAGCCCATCGATCTCGTCGCCGTGAACCTCTACCCGTTCCAGGACACCATCGCGGCCGGTGACGTCATGCTGGAGAAGGCGATGGACACCGTGGATATCGGTGGTCCGACCATGATCCGGGCAGCCGCCAAGGCCCACCGGGACGTGTGGGTCGTGGTGGATCCTACCGACTACGGGACCGTGATCGAGGCCATCGACGAGGGCGAGGACGAGAAACTACGCCGCTGGCTCGCGGCCAAGGTCTTTCGTCACATCAGCGCCTACGACGAGGCCGTGGCCGACTATCTGGAGGGCCCGCGCGAGTGGACAGCGCTTCCTGCTCAATTGAACGGATCGCTGCGGCGCCTCCAGACGCTGCGCTACGGCGAAAATCCCGATCAGGAGGCCGCGTTCTACGGGCCTGACGAGCCCGCCGGCTTGTCCGCGCTGGACCAGCACCACGGCAAGGAGCTCTCGTACAACAACCTGCTGGACCTCGACGGCGCCATTCTTTCGTTGGCGCCCTTCGCCCACTCGGAACGCGCTGCCGTCTGCATCATCAAGCACACCACCCCGTGTGGACTCGGCGTCTCCGACTCCATGTCGGACGCCTATGAGAAAGCGCTCGCGACCGACTCGACCAGCGCCTTCGGTTCCGTCATTTCGGTGAACCAGCCGCTCGACGAAGCCACTGCCGCGCTCATGTCGAAGCTCTTCATCGAGTGCGTGGTCGCGCCCGGCTACACGCAGGGCGCCATGGCGAAACTCACGGAAAAGAAGAACATCCGGCTGCTCACGTTCCCGGAGATGGGCGGCGGGGATGGAGACGACAACTTCCTCGCAGCCTGGGGTCGCCTGCCCGAGGCGTGTATGCTGCGCACCGTGTACGGGGGCATGCTGGCGCAGACGCCCCCGACGCCTCCCTTCTACGGCATCCACGACGAGAGTTGGACCGTCGCCACCGACCGGCACCCAAGCGAGCAGGAGATGGACGACCTGCGCTTCGCGTGGGCCGCGATCTTCGGTGTGAAGTCCAACGCAATACTGCTCGCGAAGGATGGGGCTGTGCTCGGGATCGGCGCCGGTCAGATGAGCCGAGTCGACTCGTCCAAGATCGCGGTCAGAAAGGCCGACGACGCCGGCCTCGACCTGGCCGGTTCGGTGCTCGCCTCGGACGCGTTCTTCCCGTTCCGCGACGGCGTGGACGCTGCGGCTGACGCCGGCGTGAAAGCGGTCATCCAGCCTGGCGGCTCCATTCGTGACGAGGAAGTGATCGCCGCCGCGAACGAGCACGGCATCGCCATGGTGTTCACCGGCCGGAGACTGTTCCGGCACTAGGACCGGTGGGCGCCGGAACCGCGATCGGCTCCGCCTCCTCATCCAGAAGGCGGGAGACCGCCATCCTCATGGCCGGTGGGGCGAAGTACCCGACAACCCGGTGACGCACTACGCCGGACCGGTCGACGATGAACGTCGTCGGGATTCCGCGGATGCCACCGAACGCCTCCCGGTGCGCCCGCGTCGCGCGACCGACCGGATACGTGATGCCACGCTCGTCCAAAAACTCCGAGATCGCTCCCGCGCCACCCGCGTCCGTCGACAACCCCGCCACCACGACCCCGTCCTCGGCCCGGTCCTCGTGCAACGACTGCAATGCCGGCATCTCGAGCTTGCACGGCGCACACCACGTGGCCCAGAAGTTCAGCACCACCACCTGGCCGCGCAGGTCGGCGCTGCTGACCTGCGTGCCGTCGAGCGTGACGAACGAGTACTCCGGCGCGCGGCCGAGATCAGGTCCCACCCCGGTCAGCGCCCCGAGCTGCGGCCCCACGCGGTATGCCACGAAGACGAGAAGCCCGAGCGTGAGGATCCGCTCGCCCCAGACGAGGAACCGTCTCCAACGTGGGGGGGCGTCGGGTGTTGAGTTATGCGTCAGCCCCGCCCCCTACGTGCGGATGGGCGTCGCATACCGTCATCGACATTCTCGTGCTCCAATGGTTGAGTGCTACGGGTATGCTACGCCTTCAGTGTCTTGACGTCGTACTTGCTGAAGACCCGGTCCCGCGTGACCAGCGTGAGGCGCTCGGCAACCGCCTGAGCGATCAGCAACCGGTCGAACGGATCCCGGTGATGCCAGGGTAGCCTCCTGCACACCCTCCGCATGCAGCAGCCGAATAGGGACCTCTTCGAACCTCGATGCGCCCACCGCCTCGACAACGTGTCGACGCGTGGTAAGCCGTCCGAGTGAGGTCTTGATTGCGATCTCCCAAGCACTTGCGGCGCTCACGTACACTTGGTCGGCATCGCGGATGGCGTCCATCGCCTTGGCGTGGAGCCCGACGCCCTCGTCCCACCAAATGAGGACGTGCGTGTCGAGCAGGAGCCTCGAGTCTCGCCCCCGTCGAAGCCGGCCTGAGTGTCGGCCGGGAGCGGTGCGTCGAAGTCGTCTTCGACGTGCCACATACCGCTCCCCTTCCCGGGAGTCCGCAACGGGCGAACGTCGTCGAGCGGCACCAACTTGGCCTTGGGTTTTCCAGACTTGGAGATCACGATCTCCTCTCCTTCAGCGGCGCGCTCGACCAACGCCGAGAGCCTAGTCTTCGCGTCATAGAGACTGACGGTTTCACGCACCACAGGGCGACGATTGCTCATGCGCAATATTCGTAGAATTGACCAGATTGGTCAATTCTGCGAGCGTGTGTCCACGTGTTGAAGAGGGGCGGGGCCTCCCTCATCTTCCTACCCGCGGGGAGGACTCCGCTTGGAGGGGTGGCAGAGCGGTTAATTGCACCGGTCTTGAAAACCGGCGTCCGAAAGGGCACGCGGGTTCGAATCCCGCCCCCTCCGTAAGGCCTCCTGGCGGTTATCCACAATCTGCCGGGAGGCGGTTGGACAAAGAATAGGTATTTCAACCGCCCTTTCGGCCACCTCGTCCTGCCCATCTGAACATCTCAACGTCACAATCCATCATCCGACTGTCGACCACGACTCAATCAGCGTCCTCGATTAGAACGACCAGCCCACCTCTCCCTCCGCTTCCCATCCCGTAACACCTCTCACCCCTACGCTTCACCCCAAAGGGCGGTTGAAATACCTATCCATTCCACGTGCCTTGGACGGGCGCCTCACCACATCAGGGATTCCCCTACAGCGAGTCGAATGAGCGCATCCGAAGCTGACCCCACCGTAGTTGAAGGTCCCCGAAAGGGGAATGGGCCGTTCCCGTTCGGAGGTTTTTCAGGCGTAGCAGGTGCCCACCTCAACCTCCCTCGTCAGCCTCAGAAGCTTGGAACTTGAGGTTGAGGAGGCGAATAGACAGGCTGCTGAAGCAGAGATCCCGATCAGGTTTATCGAGCAGGCCACTTGCTGCGTCCGTC
>JAYZBT010000088.1:0-8919 GCA_036338615.1 Gemmatimonadota bacterium | reverse complement strand
ATTAATCGGTGACGGGCGGCGGGCCACACTTACGAAGCGCCGGCCAGACCAGGCCTCGTTGACGCATCTCCAGCATGAGAGGAATATCGAGCAACGCAGCATCGTAGCTCGATATTTACTTGGCATCTTCCTTGCCGGAGGCCCCGTGCCCAACGCTCCCACGCCGCCGATCCCGACGGCAGAGTTTCGCGTCTTACTGACGCTGCTGGCCGGCGTCGCGGCCACCCCCTTCGTTGGCTCCGTATTGGCCGCGTCCGTCCAGGGCGCGCCTTCCCGGGCACCAGAGGTCCTCGTGACCGCCTCAGTAGTGCTCGCGGCCGTGGCCCTTACGGCGACCTGGTTACCCGCGCGGCGCGCCGCCGCGGTCAACCCCGTGGAGTCCCTGCGCGCGGACTAGTTCGCCCCCCACCACGCCCAGTCCCACCCTACCGTGCCACTATTGTGCAGCGCGCGAACGCTCACGCGCCCACCCTCGATCAAGCCCTCGAGTTGCCCTGAGGCCTCCGTGACGCGCGCCAGTCCCGAACCGCCCTCGCTCTGCCAGCGAACTTGGTAGCCGGAGACACCGGACTCGGGCGAGGGCTCCCAACGGGCGACACCGTCCGTGACCATGAGATCGTTGATGCGCGAGGGGCTCGAGGCGAGCAGCATGAGCGTCGCGACCGTGGTCTTCGAGACCTCTGCGACCAGTTGTTGGTTGATGGTCTCGAGGCGGTCGTGCGACTGGTGATAGTGTGGGTTGCCCAGCACGGGATACGACCCGATTCCGCCCACGATATCCCCATACGCCTCGTAGTAGGCCGCGGCATCGGTGCTCTTGTAGTAGAGCGCGTCGTACGTGATCAGGTCGGAAAACTGGATTGCCGCCGCGTGTTGTATGTCGCGAATCCCCGGGTTGGAGTACCGAATGGTGTTGTCCAGTCGGTGGTCGTTCGTCCACCCGACCATGTCGTTGTTCAGCGCGCCCACGATGTGCTTCCCGCTCTCGATCGCGAGGCGGACATATTCGCGACTACCGAGCAGCCCGGCTTCTTCGCCCGTGAAAAAAGCCAACTCGATGGTGGCGGGCATCGGGTGATGCTTGAGCACCCTCGCGGCCTCGAGCAGGGCCGTGGCACCCGACGAGTTGTCGTCGGCACCAGGGCCGCGCACGACGGAGTCGAAGTGGCTGCTCGCAACATAGACGAGGTCCGGGTCGCTCGTGCCCGGGATCGTCACGATCACGTTCGCCGTGCGAACGCCCCGAGCCTCGAACCACTGCAACTCTGGCTCGTACCCAAATCCGCGCAGAACTTGTGCGTAGTACTCGATTGCCAGCGCGTTGCCTGGCTGCGAGATGTGCTTGGAGCCGAACGCATACACATCGCGGGCATACTCGTAGATGCGCCCGACCGAGACCGCATCCGCGATGGGCGCCACCTGCGCCGCGATGGGCGCGAACGCCGCCTCCCCGCGTTCGCGCAGGCTCAGCTCCACAGCGAGACTCTGCTCGAGACGAGCGCGAACGTCAGGGACCGTGACCTTCGAACCCCGATCGACCAGATAGACGCCCCGCTCCGGGGAGACCGTATCGCCGTCTCGCTCCGAAACGAGCAGTACCTTGGACCCGTCGGGGCTCGCCGCCCATTCATATTCGGGTGCGATGGTGCGGATCGTGTTGTTGTGAAAGAGCTTGAGTGGAGGGCCTCCCTCGACGTCATGCACGAAGGACCGCATGTGCCGGCCTTCGCCCTTCGCCGAAAGAACGTGGCTCGCGTCGAGCCACCGGGGGTTTCGATCGTGCTGAATCTCGTTCGAGATCGCCCATGCGGGCTCGCCGCCATCCGTTGGCGCGACGTAGATCTCCCAGTCCTCGAACGGCTGCAATTGGTAGGCGACGTGTCTGCCGTCGGGGGATAGGACCGCGTTCGAAATGGGCCGCGCGGTCTGCACAACGACCCTTTCAGCCGACTCCGAGAGCTCCGGTGTCAGTGGAACCGCCACGATCTCCACTTGCTCGCCCTGCCGCATGAAGGTGAGCATCGAGCCATCGGCTGAAACGCTCGCCGAAGCGGCGCCGTCGAAGTTCGAGAGTCCGCCCTCCAGTACGTCCCGGACTATGAGCCCCGCGCGCGTTTGAAAGACGACATGCCGACCCCCGGCCGCGACGATCAACCCAGCCTTCGGTCCGGCTGAAGTATCGAGAGCATCGGCCCCACCGCCCGCTCGGACGCGGTAGACGCCGAGGTTCTCGGGCCCATCCTGCTGGCCCGCGATCATGTACAGAACGTCCGCATCCGGCGCGAACTGCAGCTCTACGGGGACCAATCCCTCCAGATCGACCTCCCCCGTTCGACCTTGGGATCGTACGATCAGCGTCGCGGTCTTGGCCTCCTCCCAGGCTGTCACAGCCCGGGCTCGGGCGCGCTCATCGCGGCTCGATGCCCGAGCCTGCTGGTCCCGCGCCGCCCGAACCGCCTCAGTGTTCCGGACGCGCAAACGGGCAAGCGAGCGCCCCACGCCCAACGCGACCTGAGTTTCGGAGAAGGTCTCCAGGATCGAACCGGTAGAGAGTTCGAGGACCTTGCTCACCGCGGCCCCGTCTTCCACGACCTGAAACAGGCCGAGCGAACCGTCCGGGGCGATGGCAACCCGGGAGCCGTCGACAGCGACCTCGGTTACCCGATACAGCTCGCCAGTGAGCAGCGCGATCTCTTCGAGGTGCTCTGCGGCATCCGGACCATTCAAGACGTCGAGGTATGCGCGTAGAGCCGCGGGATAGTCGCCCCTGTCCCAGGCGAGAAACCCCTCGCGCAGGGTCGGTTGCTCGGGCATCGGGGGCTCCTGGGCGAGCACGATCGGCGTCGAAGTCGCGAGCAGCGCCAGGAGCGCCAGCAGTGGTCTGGTCATTGCGTGCCTGATGTGGAGAGCGGTAGTGCTAGCCGGATGAGGCCCGGGGGCCGAAGTTATGCGCGCCGCAACAACCGGCACAGACGCGCTGAGAGTCGGCGCCGTGCGGACAACACAACCAGAGCAGGGTTCGGGATGAGGACACGTAATCACCATGTGCTGCTGGCGGTCATCGCGCTCGCAAGCTGTGGGGGCGCGAGCGTCGCCGCGCCGGGCACAATCGCGTTCACCGGCGTTAACGTCCTGCCGATGGACCGGGAAACGGTGCTGGCGAACCACACTGTGGTGGTGGTCGACGGTGTGATCACGGAAGTCGGTCCTTCGGAGGACATCCGAGTCGGACGCGGGGCCACCGTTATCGATGGCACAGGTCGGTATCTCACCCCGGGGCTCTCCGAAATGCACGCGCACGTGCCTCCCGGAAACGACCCACCTCGACAGGACGTGGAGGACCTCCTCTTCCTCTACATCGCCAACGGCGTCACCACCATCCGAGGCATGCTCGGATCGGACTACCAGATTCCACTGGCGGACGAACTGGAACGCAGCGACGTGCTCGGCCCGAACCTGTATGTGGCGGCGCCGTCCCTGAGCGGGAGGTCTGCGCCCGACGCAGCGACCGCGGAGCGGCTCCTACGTACCCACAAGGATCAGGGGTACGATCTGCAGAAGATCCATCCGGGGGTCTCGCTCGCGACCTGGGACCACATGGTCGGCGTCGCCCAGGAAGTCGAGCTGACCTTTGGCGGGCACGTACCCGCCGACGTCGGACTGGTGCACGCGATCGAGACCGGTATGTCGACGGTGGACCATCTCGACGGATACGTGCAGGCGATCGCGTCCGACGGCGTCGTCTCACAAGTGAACGCGGGTCAAACGAGCCTCGGCGGGCTCGTGAGCGGCGTCGATGAAGAGAAGCTCGATCAGATCGTTCAGCTCTCCCTCGACCACGATGTGTACGTCGTGCCAACGATGTATCTGTGGGAGAACCTCTACGGGGCGCCCGACGTCGAGACGGTGCTGGTACAGCCCGAGATGCAGTATGTATCGCAGAGGCAGCGGGACGGTTGGCGCAGTCAGGCCGCACCTGGGCCCCGCGGCACATCAGCGGAACTCGAAGCCTTTTTCGCGCTGCGCAAGCGTATTCTCAAGCGGCTCTCCGACGCGGGCGTCGGCATCCTCATGGGTACAGATTCGCCCCAGATGTTCAACGTGCCGGGCTTCGCGCTCCACCGCGAGCTGAGGGTCGTCGCCGAAGCGGGAATTTCGAACTACGAAATCCTCAGGAGCGGCACGGCGGCGGTCGGCTCATATGTGGCCGACCACCTGGGCCTAGATGGGGATTTCGGCACCGTCGCCGTCGGCCAACGCGCGGACCTGGTGCTGCTCGGATCGAACCCGCTCGACGACCTCGACAACCTCACGGATCGCGTGGGCGTGATGGTGCGCGGGCACTGGGTGAGCCGCGCGGACATCGACGCGGGACTCGCGGTTCTGTCGGCAAAGCATGCCGGACAACGACCCTGAGCCGCCGCACCACATTCCGAGGCCGCCGGATGTCGAGCGACACACGCTGCAACGACGCGGAGTCCCGACCGCGCTCGTCACCGCGACCGAGGTAGGACCCGCGCGTCTTTCCGACTAACGTCGAGCTGCCTGGCCGCGCGCCATCACTCCTTGTCTCCCTCGGTCCCGCCACCGACAATCCCGCCATGCACCTCGGATCCGTCACCATCGACCCCCGTTATCAAGGCCCCCCCGCGACCGGCAACGGCGGCTACGTCTGCGGGCGGCTCGCCCACTTCGTCGAGCATCCCATCGCCGTGCGACTGCTCGCGCCCCCGCCGCTCGACGTCCTGCTCGAGGCTCGGCAAACCGACGAAGGCATGGTCCTCGTTCACGACGATGTCGAGGTGGCCCGAGCGTGGAGGGAAGTCCCCGGCCTCACGGCCCCTGTCCCGCCGAGCGCGGCGCAGGCCGAGGCGGCCGCCAAGAACTTCGTCGGGATGCACTCCCATCCCTTTCCGGGCTGTTTCGTATGCGGGCCCGACCGCGAGGCGGGCGACGGTCTTCGCATCTTCCCGGGCGCCGTCGATGGGCGGGACCTGGTCGCGAGCGGTTGGACACCAGGCACCAACGTCGCCGGCGAGGAGGGACGGGTCGCTCCGGAGTTTCTGTGGGCTGCCCTCGATTGTCCGGGAGGCTACGCGTTTCCCCACACTCGCGAGCGGCCGGCCGTGCTCGGCGAGATGTGCGTGGAGCTCCGGGGAGCGCCTCGCATCGGCGAGGAGTGCGTGCTGATCGGGTGGCAGATCTCGTGCGAGGGTCGCCGACACTTCACCGGGAGCGCGATCTTCGGCGAGTCCGGTACCTGCCTGGGCGTGGGAAGAGCGACCTGGTTCGAGGTCTCGGTTTAGTTCCCACCTTCCCGTTCCTGTGAGCGCGCCCCGCTCAGAACGGCGGCGAGCGCGTAGTTCCCCTCGTGGCACGAGTACTCGTAGACCAGGTCGGGCAGCGCCCTGAACGGCACCTCGCCACTGAATGGACGAGTGAACGTCCCGGGGTCATCGACCGTGAACTCGTAGTTGATCGTAAAGGGGTCGACCCTCGTGAGACGCTCGGTCACCTTGGCGCGTGCGGATGGGCTGAACGTCGCACCGCCACCTACGATTCTCTGATCGGGATGGATGTTGGTGGTCTCTACGACGAGCGTCTCACCTTCCCAGTGTCCCCACGAATCGCCCATCCAGGGACGAACGTGGTCTGGTAGCGGTTGGGGCGTTCCCAAGCGGATGATCCGCGTGTCGTGCACCATCTCGGTCATGATCAGAACGTGGTCGGGGGTCTGCACGATCGTATAGTTGTTGTTGTAGAAGTAGTTGGGCATCATCGGCGGCCCCGCGTTCGAGCCGAACGACATGATGCAGCGTTCGGCCAGCGGCCGGTTCTCCGGATTGTCGTATTGCCCGAATTGCCCCAGAAACGCACGACTCTCGCCCAGGCGCCTCTGCGCCTCTTCTGTGTATGGCGGTCTGCGGCCATCGGGCGGGTCGACGATCAACGAACTTCGGGCTTCGCCGTCGTAGATGGCGATGTGATCGCCACCGTCGATGTAGAACTGGTTGTACCCTCCCACCGCACCGGCACCGGCATCCCAGCGGGCGTCTCCCGTGAGCGAGCCTCCCACAGGTGGGGCCCCACGATTCGGGTCACTATCGACGAGATCCGCTTCGATGAAGCTCGCCCGGCCGCCCTCGAGTTCCCGGACCTGCTCCGGAGTCAGAACCGGCCCGACTCCCGCTGGGCGCACGACCGGCGTCAGGGTCGCGTTCGACCAGTTGCCCTGCAGGTCGGGTTGGCCATGCGTGGTTCGGGGAGCCACCCACCGGCCCGTTGTCTGTTGGGCCCCGATATCAGGGGCCGACCCCGCGGCGAGAACGCTCGCAATCAGGACGAACGAGTAGGCGCGACGGCGCGGTCCCGTTGCGCTGGGCCTACGGGCGTTAAACGAGAACGGTGCGAAGCTCGCCATGAGGACTCCTCCAGTGCAGTGACGCTCGCACGATAATGCGCCGTTTGCTTCTTTCGCTCAAGGACCGTTAGCCAACGCTCTCAGCCAGGTAGTCACGGCCAATCAGCTGGCGGTGCCACAACTCGTGTCCTGCAATGATCCACGCGAAGCTACGGACCGAAAACAAAAAGCCGCTCGCGATACCCGTGCGACGCCCAGTCGCCGAGTCGAAGCTGGCGAACAAGTGCACATTGGCGCGCCGCAAAGCGACCCACTCATCGATGAGGTGCTCCAGTGGGCGGTCATGGGCGTTGTTGCGGCGGCCCCAGTCTTCCTGGTCCATGCCCGGCAACTCCGCTCCGTCCTGGCGTGCCATCGAGAGGGCACGGAATGCAAAGACGCGCTCGGTGTCGATCAAGTGTCCGACCACCTCGCGGAGTGACCACTTCCCTTCTGCGTATCGATACGTTTCTCGCTCCGCTTCGACGCCGCCCAGCAGGGCCAGCGTATCTCCCAGTTGATCGCGTAGCGTCTCGACGATCTCTCCGTCGGGCACGAGCGATGTGTACGTCGTGTAGTACTCGTTGTACTCCGAGCCATCCGGACGTGGGAGGTTACTCATCGCGAGCGTCCGAATCCCGGTCTTGGCTCACGCCACCGTCCAGTCGCTCGATCGTCGCCATCGACGGACCCCGCTCGCGCTGCAGTCGGCGAGCCACCGTCTCGGCATCGCGCATTGCCCGCAGCAGATTCTCGCCGGCGAGCTTGGCGAGGTCTTCCTCGCTCCAGCCACGGCGAGACAGTTCGACGAACAGCGCTGGAAACTTGGACACGTCCTCGAGGCCGACCGGCGTGGACGAGATCCCGTCGAAGTCCGAGCCGACACCCACATGGTCCACCCCGGCGAGGGCAGCGATGTGGTCGATGTGGTCCGCGACATCGGCGATGGTCGCCTCGTCCCGGTCGGACACGAAGGACGGCACGAAGGTCACCATCACCACGCCACCGTTCGCCGAGAGCCGGCGCAGAACCTGATCGGGCACGTTGCGCGGGTGGTCCCGAACGCCGCGCGCGGAAGCGTGCGACCAGATCACGGGAGCCACGGAGACGTCGAGCGCATCGTTCATGGTGGTCGGAGCCGTGTGCGAGAGGTCGACGAGCATACCCATGCGATTCATTTCGCGCACGACTTCCTGGCCGAATGGCGTGAGGCCACCGTGCAGCTGCTCGCCGTTCGCGGCATCGGCCCAATCGAGCGTGCCGTTGTGTGTGAGCGTCATGTAGCGCACGCCCATTTTGTAGAAGGCCCGGAGCGCTCCGAGCGAATTCTCGATCGCGTGTCCACCCTCCATGCCGAGCATAGAAGCGATCTTGCCCGCGCCGAAGATCCGTTGCACGTCGGACGCATCCGACGCGAGTTCGAACACGTCGGGATATTTCTCGATCACCTGGAGCACGATGTCGATCTGCTCGAGCTGGACCTTGGCTGCCCCCTCGCCCGTGGCATCGAACGGGATGTAGACCGACCAGAACTGCCCGCCGACCCTACCCTCCCTCAGCCGCTCGATGTCGGTGTGGAAGGCGGTGGTGCCTCGCAGATCATGCGCATCCGCCTCGACATCGTGCGGCGCGACCTCGCTTCCGCGGATCGCCCAAGGCAGATCGTTGTGTCCATCGATGAGAGGCGTGGACGAGAGCACCCGTAATGCTTTGGCCATATGAGGATCCTGCTGGGCAGACAAGGATCCGAGGAAAGCCGATCCGGGCAGAAGTGATGCGACGATCAGAATCGATGCCACTAGCAAAGGAACCGCCGGCCTTTCATGGATGGGACGTGTCATTGTCAGTCTTGAAGTCCGGGTCGTAGTGGGTGGAAGAGCCGTACGATCGCCTTTACGGCTGTTCGACGGCAAGGCTTTCGCCATCTCCCCGAACGCGGCCAGATTCTGACGTCCCACGACCCGAACCGAGGCCCTGATGTCCGTTCGATTCATCCTTGCCGTCGTACTGCTCCTTGTCGCCGCCCCCCTCTCCGGCCAGGACCGAGCCGGCGGCGCCCCTGTGTGGGGCGACATCGCAGACGAGTGGCGGACGGCGATCGACGATCTACCACTGGGCCTCGATCACCAAGACGTTCACGGCCATCGCCATCATGCAACTACGCGACCGCGGGCTTCCGGGCTTCCACCTTCCCTTGGGGGCTCGAATGGCGGCGACCCGCAGACGGACGAGCTCCGAATTCGCATCACGCAAGGTGTGCTCGGTGAGTTGTTCCCTCTGTCTGTTTCGTGCGGATGCCTCAGCGGCGGGCGGACGGTGAGGGCGGCATCCGACGTGGGATAAGGCGCAGGGACTTCGTTCGACTGGCCGGGACCGCGGCGCTCGCGCCCGGGCTGGCCCGCGCCATCGACTCGGACCTTTGCGTCCGCACGCGGACCCCACCATCGTGGCCCGGCTACGACGACGCCCTCGTGATCGACGCGCTCGCGGGTCCGATCCAGTTCAACATCCCGCAGCAG
>JAYZBT010000087.1:0-9948 GCA_036338615.1 Gemmatimonadota bacterium | reverse complement strand
GACCATCAACAACCCCGCAACGGGAAGCGAGCTCGACAAAGCGGGCATGTTCATCGAGGCGAACGTGCACGGCAACGAGATCCAAGGTGCCGAGGTCGCGCTGTACACGATCTGGTACCTGATGGAGAACTACGGCGAGATCGAGGGGATCACACGCCTCGTGGACGAGCGCGTGTTCTATGTCCTCCCGACCGTGAACCCGGACGGACGCGACTACTTCTTGGACAACGCGGGCTCTGGAGCGCGAACGGGGCACATCCCGGTCGACTCCGACGGAGACGGTCTATTCGATGAAGACCCTCCGAACGACCTGAACGGCAACGGAGTTATCGAGCAGATCCGGAAGTACACGCCCGGCGCAGGGACCTTTCACGTAAGTGACCAGGATCCACGCATCATGGTCCCGGTGGAGCCCGGCAGCGTCGGCGACTGGACCATGCTCGGCTCCGAAGGCATCGACGACGACAACGACGGCCGCGTCAACGAAGATCCGGTCGGCGGATACGACCCCAATCGGAACTACGCGTCGGACTGGCAGCCCAACTACATCCAGGGCGGGAGCATGGACTATCCGTTCCAGCTTCCCGAAGCGCGGGCCATCAACGACTTCATGGTGACGCGCCCCAACATCGCCGGCTTCCAGTCATTCCATAACTCGGGCGGCATGATCCTGCGGCCGCCTGGATCGGCCTGGTACGGGCAATATCCACGCGCCGACATCCGCGTCTACGACGAGTTGGGCGAAACGGGTGAGCGCATGCTGCCCTACTACGACTACCTCGTCATCTGGCGCGGTCTGTATACGGTGCACGGTGGGTCGATCGACTGGACCAACGACGGGCTCGGCATCATCTCCTTCTCGAACGAACTCTGGAACGGTGGCCAGTACTTCAATAGTCCGCTGCTCCAGGAGCAACAGAGCGGCGACTCTCCCATCTCAGGGCAGCAGTCGCGGTACTTCTTCGACGATTTGCTCGAGTTCGGCGACCAATACGTGGAATGGGCGCCGTTCGATCATCCGATCTACGGCCAGGTCGAAATGGGCGGCTGGCACAAGCTGTCGGGTCGGGTGAATCCGCGCTTCCTGAGCATGGAGCTCTTCCATCGCAACATGTCGTTCACCCTGTACCACGCCGACATGATGCCGATGATGTCCATCGGCGAGACGACCGTCGAACAGGTGAGCGGAGATCTCTATCGCGTCAGGGTCGACGTTGCGAACGAGCGCCTCATCCCGACCATCACCGTGAAGGGGCAGCAGAACAATATCGTGCGCCCCGACGTGCTCAGCGTGGAGGGCAACGTAAACATCGTAGCCGCCGGCTGGGTTGCCGATCGGAACCGACCTGGACCGACCCAGATGATCGATCAGTCCGAGCTCGACCGGATTCTGATACGGAGCGGCGCGCCCGGACGCTATACGCGCACGATCGAGTACCTGGTGCGCGGTTCGGGTTCGATGACGATCGAATATTCGTCCCTCAAGGGCGGAACGGTGCGGACGACGGTGCAGCTGAGGTAGATACGATCGCGCGGTCCGGGCACCACCCGGGCAGCGTGGTCGGTGAGACGGGGTCGGGGCCCAAGGGAGGGCGCCGACCCTGCCTTGTCTTGGCTCTCGACCACGCACACCCTCCCCCCTAGATTCGCGTCTTCGTTCCAAAACCGTTTCCGGAGGAATCCGTGCGCCGCGTTTCGAGCAAGCAGGCCCTGTTGATGACCGTTTCCGCGCTGATCGGGGCAGCCCCACTCTGTGCACAGATCCCAACACCGGAAGAGCACTTCGGCTTCGCCATGGGCACGGATCGCGAGCTCGCCCGCTGGGACGAAATCCTCGAGTACTTCACGATCGTGGCCGACGGATCAGACCGGATTCAGATCGACACGGCCGGACCGACGACGCTCGGGGCCCAGTTCATATCGATTACGGTGTCTTCGCCGGCGAACCTGGCGAGGCTGGATGAGATCCGGGACGCCTCGAAGAGGATTGCTTCCGGGAGGATCTCCAGGGAGGACGCGGAACGTATCGCGGACAACACACCCGCGACCGCGTTCATCAACCACAACATCCACTCGACCGAGATCGGCTCGTCGCAGACGAGCGTGAACCTGGTCTACCTGCTCGCCACCGGCGAGGACGACGTCACCCAGGAGATCCTCGACAACGTGGTGACGGTGCTCATCCCCTCCGCGAATCCGGACGGGCAAGTCCTGGTCACCGATTGGTATCGGCGGAATCTCGACACAGAGTATGAGCGCGCGCGCATGCCCTGGCTCTACCACCACTACGCCGGTCACGACAACAACCGTGACTTCTTCATGGCGAACCTGATCGAGACGCAGTACTGGATGCAGCTGATGTATCACGAGACCCATCCTCAGCTCTACCTCGACCAGCATCAGATGGGAAGCAGCGGCCCGCGCATCTTCGTGCCGCCCTACCCCGACCCGATGAACCCGGACATTCATCCGCTCCAGTGGCAGCAGCTGCGCTTCATTGGCGGCGGCATGGTGGCGGACCTTCAGGCACAGGGAAAGAAGGGCGTGGTCACGGGGTCGATGTACCGCATCTGGGGCCAGGAGGGAGCGCTCACGGGACGGTACCACAACATCGTGGCCTTGTTGACGGAGACGGCGAGCTCTCGCATCGCGAGCCCCGACACGGTGTCGATGGCGGCTCTGCGGCGGGGCGCCCAGCCGGGGCGTGGCCTCGGTCAGTACGGGTTCCAAATGGCGTTCGTCGACCCCTGGATGGGTGGCGAGTGGACGATCGGAGACATCGTCGACTACCAGACGATCGCGGCGCTGTCCTTCCTCGAGCAGTCGGCCAAGTTCAGTGAGCACTACATCATGGGCCGCTGGCAGATGGGCTCCGAGACCATCCGGAAGGGTGAAGAGGAGGGTCCGCTCGCCTATGTGATCCCGCTCGACCAGCACGACCCGGTGGCCGCGGCGGAGATGGTGGACCGCCTCCTCCTGCAGGGGCTGGAGGTGCACCGAACGACCGAAGCCTTCGACGCGATGATCGAGCGCGATATGTGGAAGGCGCCCGACGCCGACGCCGAGGGTGAGGGTGAGGGTGAGGATGAGGATGAGGATGAGGATGGCGATGGCGATGGTGCAGAGGGCGGCGACTCTGAAGAAGCTGACGACGACGAGGACCACGACAGTACGAGCGACGAGGACGAAGCCGAGGACCACCACGACGCGAGCGACGACGACGCGGCTGCGCACGACGACACTCCGCGCACCTTCCCCGCGGGCTCCTGGATCGTGTACGGAACCCAGCCCGCACGCGCGGCGGTGCTCGACCTGATCGCGCCTCGCCGACGAGAACTGCTCCACGAGTGGCCGGAAGGCCCATACATGCGCAACTACGACGGCGCAGCGTATACGATGCCGATGCAAATGGGGGTAGATGCGCTCTACGTACAGCAGGACTTCGACGTGGACACCGAGCCCGCCCAGGTGGGGCCGCTCACCGTATCACCTGTAGCGGACGCCAGTGATTGGTATGCGATCAGCGCCCGCGTGACACGCAGCTATCAGGCCGTGAACCGCCTGCTGGAGGCTGAGCTCCCGGTATCCAAAGCCGAGTCGGACGACGGTCCGGTCTTCGTCGTGCCAGCCGCTGCCCCACAGGCGCTCGGACTGATCACGGAGGCCACCGTCGACCTCGGCATCTCCGTCACGTCCGATCCCGAGGGCCTAGGCGAGGCCGTGCCGCAACAGCCCAACCGCATAGGGCTCTATCAGGGATGGGCCGGGGCCATGGACGAGGGCTGGACGCGCTTCGTGCTCGAGGACTTCGAGTATGCGTACGAGACGCTTTCGAACGAGGACGTCCAGGGCGACGATCTTCCGGATCGCTTCGACGTCATCGTCTTCCCGTCCGAGATCCCGCTCAATCGGCTGATCAATGGCGCGACCAGCGACGAGACCCCGCCGGAATTCAGGGGCGGCATCGGCGACGACGGGGTGGAGAACCTGAAGGCCTTCGTGCGGGCAGGCGGGACGCTGATCACGCTCGACCGGGCGGACGAACTCGTCATCGAGCACTTTGGCGTCCCGGTCCGCGACGCGTTGAGCGGGGTGGGTCAGCCCGACCTCTTCCTGCCGAGCTCACTGTTGCGCGTCGAATTGGACAGCGAGCATCCGTTGAGCATGGGTAGCCCCGACGAGGTGGCGGCCAAGTGGGCAAACGGCCGTGCCTATGAGCCGACGGATTTCGGCGGCGAGGCGGGTCCCGTCAAGGCGGTGGGCACCTGGGCGACCGACCCCGACCGAGTCCTGATGAGCGGCCAGCTCATCGGTGCCGACTTCCTGGCCGGCAAGGGAGCCATCCTGGATGTCGAGTACGGCGCCGGGCGCATCCTCATGTACGGATTCCGCGTCCAGCATCGCGGCCAAACACACGGCACATTCAAGCTGCTCTTCAACGCATTGCTCAGGAACACGCCGCGCACAGCGACCCAGGACGGCTGAGGTCTACAGGGGGCCCGACAAATGCAGAAGTGGATTCGCGGCAAGCGCTTCGACCTGAAGACGACGGTGATCGTGCTCGCGATCGCCGGCGGCGTCTGGGCGCTGTTCGTCTACGTGAACGTTCGCGACTTCGTGCCCGAAGAGCTGACGCGCTAGGGACCGCGGCGACTACCTACTCGGCCGACTCCCGGCGCGACTCGACGAACTCCTCGGCACCCTTCGGCAGCAGCAGGTTGTCGGAAATCGCCGCGCTCTCCTCGGCCTCCTCCCACGCTCGCTCGAGCAGCCACAATTCACCCTGCAGAGCCCGGCGCTCCTGCTCCTCATGTAGCGCCATCTCGAGCGCGAGCTTGGTCGGCTTCAGCATCTTGTTGATGTAGCCTGGCACGCCCTTTTTGTCGCGGAAGCGGTCGCCCTCGACCAAATCGGTCAGGAATTCCGTGGGGTGTCCGTGCGACTCGATCTCGTCCACGGCGTGCTGCACGGTTTCCGGTTTTCCACCCATGGCGTTCAGCTTGGGCAGAATCGCTCCCACGATGCGGCGGGCTTCATCGCCCTCGAACCACTCCTTCTTCTTGCCCTTCCGCACCTCGACCCTGAACCCCAAGTCGTCATCCGCGGCACGCACCCGCGTGCCCAGCAAATCCACCCTCTTGAGCTTGAGCACGTCCCCGCAGGGCCGACGATGCTTCACAAGCGTGCGCCCATTCGTCCACATGTTGACGAAATTACCGCTCTGGGCGAGCAGGGCTGTCGAGATCACCCCCGTGGCCGCGCCGCCGATCAAAACGCCACCGATGACGACCACGCCCCCGACTCCGTAGAGGATCTGCCGCTTCCTCCTGCGCCCGAACTGGTCGCCGTACCGCCACGCGGCGAACTCGGGCCGCATCGGCGCGCCGATGCGCACGAGTTCCAGCCCCGCCTGGTGCTTGGCGAGCCCCACGGTCTCGGTCGATACCCGGACCCGCGTATCGCGAAATATGCGCTCGCACATCTCCACGGCCTCCCATCGCTCCTCGAGCGGTGAAAGGTTCCAGCGCTCGCACTTCCGGCATACGACCCAAAGTCGGCCCTGCGCGGCGTCGAAAGCCAGGCGGCGTCCGACGGGGAACGTCTCGATGACCTCGTTGGTGCCGAGGGGCCGATTACAGAACATGCAAGTCTTGTACAAGGTCGTCCGGGTCCCAAGGTGACGCGATCGGTTCGCGTGATCACCTGCCCCGTGATCACCTGCGTCGTCGGCGATGACGCCGCTATCGCATGCCTAGAAGTACGGCAAGTGCGGGTCCCTCCTTCAACGGAACACGACGTACAGCGCAACCGTCGCTATCAGGACACCGATACCGAGGGGACGGGCCCACGGGTCCGGCGTGAGGTCGATGTCGCTCTTTCGCTCGAACTGGAACGGTGCTTCTCGGGGTCGGAGAAGCGTCACGGTGCCCATCGCCAGTACAACGATCAGGAACGTGGCCGCCATGTGGTTCAGGAAGGCCACCTCGGGCAGCGCCCAGAGCAAGACACCGTAGACCGGCCCACCGAGCAGGAGTCCTACGAGCGCCGCGGCCCGCGTCGCCGTGGGCACGAGGAAGGCGAACATGAACACAGCGACCACGCCGGGCGAAACAAACCCCCAGATCATCTGGATGTAATTGAACACACCCTCGAACCTGGCCGGCAACGGCGCCAGCAGGCATGCCGCGACCACGAGTCCGCCAGTGGCTATGCGGCCCACTCGCACATAGTGCTCGCCATCCGCATCCGGCCGGAACCTGCGCTTGTACAAATCCATCGTGAAGATCGTGGACGCGGAATTCAGCATCGAGTCCAGGCTGCTCATCACAGCGCCGAACAGGGCGGCGAACAGGACGCCCCGCAGTCCGGTCGGCAGCACCTCCTGGATGAGCACGGCGTAGGCCCGATCGCCGTCCGCGATCCGGTCCCCGAAGAGTTGGAACGCCATGATGCCCGGGAAAATGATGATGAAGGGAATCAGCAGCTTGATCGCAGCAGCGAACATGATTCCGCGCTGCCCCGCTCGCAGCGAGCGAGCTCCCAGCGTCCGCTGGGTGATGAACTGATTGCAGCCCCAGTAGAACATGTTCGGGATCCAAATCCCGAGTAGGAGCGCGGTCCAGGGAATCTCCGGATGATCCGCCGGCAGTATCGTATGCAGCTTGTCGGCATTCGTATCCAGAAAGGCCCTGACCCCGCCGACACGCTGGAAGCCGAGTACCATCACAACCGTTCCGCCTATCAGCAGCGCCGCGCCCTGAATCAGGTCCGACCAAACCACCGCCTTGAGTCCGCCGTAGATCGTATAAGCCCCGGCGAGCAACCCGATCAGCCAAATGCCGAGCACCAGGTCCAGCCCGAAGATCGTGGCGAGGCCGAGCGCGCCGCTGTAGAGCACAGCCGCCATGGCCACGCCCACATAAGCGAGCAGCATGTAGATCGCCATCAGCGTACGCGCGGCGACACCGAAGCGGTGCTCGAGGAACTCCGGCATCGTATAGATACCGAGCTCCAGATAGCGCGGTAACAGCCAGAGGCCGACGAATACGAGTGACGCCGCTGCGATCCATTCGTAGCTCGCCACAGCGAGTCCCGAGACACCGAACCCGGAGCCGGCCATGCCCACGAAATGCTCGGTGGAGATGTTCGACGCGATGAGGCTGAACCCGATCAGCCACCAGGTCAGGTTCCGGCCGGCGAGAAAATAGTCCTCGGACGACTCCTCTTTGCGGCCCTGATAGAGGGAGACGCCGACCACGAGACCGATGAACGCGACGAACGCCGCCGCGTCCCATGAGGCGAGCGCCACTCTCAGCCAGCCTCGAGTTGACACACCTGTCGAGCCAGTCGCTCCACCTCCTCCTGGTCACCTTCCTGCTTCGCCTTCACTCGGCGCACCGCGAACTCCTTTTGTGGCCCAGGCGCTGTACGAAGGTCCCGCCGGCGGCAAGCTAGCCCCTGAGCCCCCGCGCCGCTCGACCTGAAGGCGGAGACCGACGGACGCTGAGCGGTAGGGGGGCCGAACCGCCCGAGCTACTCGGGCGGTTCGTCTCCGGCCGGGTAGACGAGCATCGCGAGTGACTCCGCGACCATGGCAGGCTTCTCTCCGCCCTCGACCTCGATGGTGTGCTCCGTCTTGATGACGAAGCGATTGTCACCTGCGCTCCGTACCTTTACCACCTGCATTCGGTCACGAATGCGCCCACCCACAGGCACGGGAGCCATGAGCCGGACTCGATCGAGTCCGTAGTTGAGCACGTATTGCAAGCCCTCCGGATACTGCCACTCCGGGGTCGATCGCATGAAGTGACTGAGCATGGAAATCGTCCAGAAGCCATGCGCGATGGTACCACCCGCCGGCCCCTCGAGCCGGGCGCGCTCGGGATCGATGTGCAGCCAGTTCCAGTCACGGGTGGCGTCGGCGAACTGATCGATCGTCTTCTGCTCGACATCGAGCCACTCGGACACGATCGGCTCCCTTCCTACGCTGTCCCAGATTTGCTCGGATGTATAGCTCTGCGGTGCACTCATCATTCACCTCCGTCTGGCCACTGAAGCACTGACATCAGGTCGCGATGGCCTTCATGACCAACCCGCAGATCCAAGCCGCATAGGTTCCGATCCCGTACCCGAGCACCGCGAGCAGCACGCCTACCGGTGCCAGGCTGGGGTGGAAAGCCGAGGCGACAACGGGTGCCGAGGCCGCGCCCCCGACGTTGGCCTGGCTGGCCACCGCCATGTAGAACGTCGGCACTCTGAGAACCCGCGCCATGATCAGCATCAGCGATGCGTGGAAGGCGATCCAGATGCCGCCGATGGCGAAGAGTCCGGGGTTGGTGAACACCGCCATGACATCCATGCCCATGCCAATGGAGGCGACGAGCACGTACAGCATGGCGGTACCGACGCGGGACGCGCCGGCACCCTCGAGGTTCTTGGCCTTCGTGAAAGACAATCCGATTCCGATCGTGGTGGCGATGACCACGAGCCAGAAGAACGTGCTCGTCAGGCTCATGCGCTCCAACGCAGGCGCGTTGACCGCGATCGACTCGGCGATGTAGGTCCCTGCCAAGTGCGCGAAGCCAGTGACGCCGAAGCCGACCGCCAGGATGAGCATGAGGTCCGTGAGCGTGAGGACCCGAGCATGCTTTTCGCGGAAGGCCTCGACGCGCCGCCGCAGGTCCTCGAGCGCGGTCGTATCCGCGCCCATGCGTTTGTCGAGAACCGCCGCACGGCCCGCGAGGAAGAGTAGGATGGCCATCCACACGTTGGCCCAGATCACGTCGACCGCGATCATCTGCGAGAAGAGGGTATCGCCCACCTCGAAGACCTCTTTCATCGCCGTCTGGTTGGCGCCGCCGCCGATCCAGCTCCCGGCGACGGTCGTAAGGCCTCTCCAGACCGCGTCCGGGCCGGACCCGCCCACGGTCTCCGGGCTCACCGTGCCTACGATCATCAGCGCCAAGGGCCCGCCCACCATGATGCCGAAGGTGCCCGTGAAGAACATGATCACGGCCTTGTACCCCAGGCGCATGATGGCGCCTAGGTCGACGGACAGCGTCAGTAGCACCAGACACGTGGGCAGCAGATACCTGGACGACACGAAGTAGAGACGCGACTGCTCCGAGTCCACCACGTTGAACGTGTTCAGCAGCGAAGGCAGGAAGTAGCAGAGCAGCAGACCCGGCACGTAGGTGTAGAATTTCTTCCAGAACGGGTGCTCGCTGCTCTCCGTGTAGAACACGAAGCCGAGAATCAGTGCGAGCATGCCCAGTATTACGGCATCGTTGGTCACCAGGGGCTGGGCGGTCTCCATCGAGGCGTCTCAGGGTTGTGGATGGACGGGCGCTTCGGCCCGCTAGGACGCGGGCCGCGACAATGTACGGTTCAGACCCCGCCGTTGTCCTCCCCCAACTCGTGCTTGAATCCCATGTACCAGTGCGATCCGTCGCAGAACGGCTTATTCCGTGACCCGCCGCAACGACAAAGAGCCTGGCGCTCGCGTGGGTCGTACGACTCGCCATCGCCGGCCACCACCTGAACGCCGCGCACGCTGTACGGACCGTCTACCGACACAGTCACGTGGGACTCCTGGGAGCTCTCCACAGGCTCGGGCGAGTCCGCCAGCGAGTAGCTCAAGGCGCCCGACGGACACAGGCTCACGACTCGCATGATCTCCTCAGCCTGGGCGCCCTTCGCATCGATCCACGGCTCGACACCCGACTTGAACACCGCGCTGAGATTCTCGCCGCAAAGCGCGGCATGAGAACAGCGGCTTCGGTCGTCGTGAATCGTGACGCCCTCGCCCATGTAGTTCTCAGAACGGTCCGCGGCGGTGTCCTTGCTCGCGAACTCCTGGCCGTTGAAGTTGTTGCGATTGTGGGTGCCGTCACAAAATGGCTTGTTGCTCGACCCGCCACACCGACACAGGAAGTACGGCTCCGAGGC
>JAYZBT010000086.1:0-5885 GCA_036338615.1 Gemmatimonadota bacterium | reverse complement strand
CCGTCCGAATAGGCTTCGAAGAAACGACGGGCGATTGCGACGTTATCGTCAGACATGCCTTGTTCCCGGTTCGGGTCGCACCTGCGCAAATTCCAGGGTGCCAATTGACGATTTGTGCCGGACGCCAGCCAGCAAAGATCGCGCGCGATGGCATCTCAGCGGACCTCGCCCTCATTGCGCATCGATGGAATGACAAGCCGATTGTCGATTGAGAGATGCGCTTGAGTGGAACGCTGGGCAGCTATGGAGGAGGCGGTATGAGTTTCTCGCCCATCAAGGCGACCGGACTGGTGATGACGGCACTCTTGCCCTTGCTCGGGGCAGCACCCGTCGAGACGACACCTCCAGCCCTCGAAAGCATCGCTTGTGCCGACCTCATGGCGGTTGAGTGGGGTGGCTTCACGCTCGACAATGTCGAGCTACGGGATGCACGAGCTGGTGACCCGGCGCACTGCCTCGTGCAAGGCACGGTCCCTTCGAACATCCGCTTCGAACTCCTGCTCCCGCTTCGCGCGGACTGGAATGGGCGCTTCGTGATGGGTGGCGGTGGCGGCTACGTCGGGAGCATTCAGAACCAGGCTACGACGGGGTCGGGCGTCGAGTCACCGCTCCAGCGCGGCTTTGCAACGGTGGGGACCGACACCGGTCATCAGGCAAGCGGAATCCGAGCGAACTGGGCGCTCGGCCGTGACGATCTGGAGATCGACTTCGCGCACCGAGCCGTGCACGTGACCGCCGAGACCGCCAAGACGATCATCCGCCTCCACTACGGCAGCGATATAGCGTATTCGTACTTCATCGGCTGCTCGCGCGGCGGCGGCCAGGGCACGATGGAGTCGCAGCGCTATCCCGACGACTTCGACGGAATCGTGTCGGGCGCTCCGGCGAGGGATTGGGCGGGTATCGGCGTGCAGTTCACCCAGAGTCAACTGCTGCTCTATCCAAACCCCTCTGCTCCGCCAGTGCTCGATGCAGACGTGCGGACCTTGCTCGAGCGTACGATCCTCGAGCGTTGTGACGACATCGATGGGATCACGGATGGAGTAATGAGCGATCCACGACAGTGCCCATTCCAGCCGGAGGATCTTCCTCGTTGTACGGGCGGTGGGAACGGTTCTGACTGCGCGACGGATGCGCAGATCGCGGCGATTCGCGCCATTTACGACGGCCCCACTGTCAACGGAGAGCACGTGTACTCGGGCTTGCCGTTCGGAGGAGAAGCGGCACTCGCGGGCTGGGGTCAGTGGGTCGTGGGGGCTCCGAACATGCTGGGTCCGGGGTTCAACAATCTGCATCACGCGTTCGGCGCCGAGTTCTTCAGGTACTTCGTATTCGACGACCCCGATTGGGACCTCACGAAGTACGACTTTTCGACGTGGGCACTGGATACGCGGGCCGCGGGTGAGTTGCTCAACTCTACTCGCACCGATCTCTCGGCCTTCGAAACCGCCGGTGGCAAGCTGATCCTCTGGAACGGATGGTCGGACCCCGCGCTCTCCGCGCTCGCCTTGATCGACTACTACGAGGGGGTACAGGCGGAACACGGGGACGCCGAGGACTTCGTGCGACTCTTCTTGCTGCCCGGTGTATTGCACTGCGCGGGGGGCCCGGGGCCGGATCAGGTCGAGTGGCTCGACGTCATACAGGCTTGGGTCGAGGACGGGTCGGCGCCCGATCAGGTCCTAGCGGCCCGGCGTACGAACGGTGAGGTCGAAATGCAGCGCCCAGTTTGTGCATACCCGGCCGTCGCACGATACGACGGGACCGGCGATGCAAAGCGCGAAGAGAGCTTCAGTTGTGGCCGGTGAGGAGTCGCGTTACGCGCTTGCTGCGATGGGTCACGGACTTCCTCGGTGATGTTCGCCGAGCCAGCACATGGCGCGTCGCCGTCGCGATCGTCAGCCTCAGCCTCGCGCTCTACATCGTGTCCGGGGGCCGAATCCGCGGAATGCCCTACTCGATCTACCCTTTCGTCCGATTCTGAGGCCTGGCGATCGGTGTGTTCGGCCTGCGGGTGCTCACCACGGCGATCTATGGCAGCCGAATGACCAGGCTCGACCGCAAGGCAGCGGACCGTCGTGAACTTCGGCGCCTGAAGAAGGCCGCTACGCTCGACCGGGGGTCGGCTACCGCCTAGCGGACTGTAAGCGATGCTAACCGGCGAGTTCCCGCAGGATCTCGTCGTGCAGGAGGCCGTTCGAGCTGATTCCCGAGCCACCGTGCACGGTGGTGTCCCCCTCACGTGTCGTGAAGCGTCCACCCGCTTCGGTAGCGATCGTGAGGAATGGGCCCGCGTCCCAGGGAGCCATGATGGGATCGACCTGAGCCTCGATGCGGCCGGTCGCGACCAGCGCGTGCCCGTAGCAGTCTCCCCAGGTGCGTGAATACGAGCACCGCTGCTGAAGGCGCCGCCATCCGTCCCCTTCGGGGCGAGACAGCAGCCGCTCCACGTCGGTCGTACAGATCACGGCGTCTTCGATCGAGCCCACTCGGGACACGCTACACGGACGCTCGTTCCAGGTGCAACCGAGCCCCGAGCCCGCCGCGATGGTCTCCTGTAGGGCAGGAAAGTGCGCCACTCCGACGGCGCTGCGAGCCTCGATCTCAATACCGATCAGCACACCGTAGAGTGGCACACCGTGCATAAAGGAGCGGGTCGCGTCGATCGGGTCGAGGATCCACCGGACGCGCGCACCTTCGTTCGACTCTCCGTACTCCTCGCCGAGAATCGAGTGCGCGGGGAACCGTTCCTCGACCTTCCGGCGAATCAGCTGTTCGGCTTCACGGTCGGCGATCGTGACGGGGGACCCGTCTCCCTTCGCGTCGTGATCCACAATGCCGCCGAAGTAACGGAGTGTGAGCGCACCGGCCTCTCGGGCCAGGTCGGTCGCGAAGGCCAACAGCCCGCGCACCTCTTCTTCATGAGATTGCACGGCTTATTGGGGAGAAGCCAAGCGAGGGACTCCGGGACGCTGGGACTTCGAAGAATACATGTCGATGTCGGCCGCCTGGATCACGTCCTCCGCCCCCTTCGTGGACGCGGTCGCTGATTAAACCCTGCATTGCGATCAATAATAGGGGTCTTTCGCCAGGCCTCACAACAAGAATCGGGCACGGCGAGCGTCGGCTCGGAGACACGAGGGTATGACTCATCCGTCCTTGGAGCGGTCGAGATAGTTCCCGATTTCGTATCCGATGGCGGCCAGGAGGCGGGATTCTCGTAGATCGGGCTCCGAGCGGGAGATGATGGTGCGCAGAGTGCGCATCACGGAAGACGGCTTGCGGGCCTTATAGAATTCGATGCGGCTCAATCCGTTCGCGAGCGCCGCGAACGTCTCTTCGAGTTCTGCATGGGTCGGAGGCCGGCTGGCCCGACGCCCCTGAGGTAACACGGGGTCTCCTCCGTCGATCGCCAAAAAGATCTCGTATGTGAGTACCAGACAGGCCTGGGCCAGATTGAGGCTAGAGAACTCGGCATCGGTCGGAATGATCGACACCGCCTGACAGAGATCCAGGCCTTCGTTGGTGAGGCCTCGATCCTCGCGTCCCAGCAAGATCGCAACGGGTCCGTCCTGAACGCATGTCGCGACCCGGGCGGCGGCCTCTCGGGGCCGGAGGTAGGTTCGACCCGCGGTGCGTGGTCGGGCGCTCGTCCCCAGGACGAACGACACGTCCGCCAGAGCGTCCGAGAGGGAATCGTGCACGGTGGCCGCCTCGATGACGGGCTCACTCCTGTGGGCGATCCCCTCAATGCGGTGCGGATTGAACTCATCCGGGTTCACGAGACGGAGCTTGCCGAGCCCGAAATTCATCATGACTCGAATCACGCCGGCGATGTTGACCACGTCCTTCGGGTGATCGAGCACGATCACGACGTTGGAGAGATCCGAGTCGGGCATGGGCGTGTGTGGTGCTTCCGTCGCGGCGGAAGAGGGCTATTCCCCGTCTTCTTCCGCGTCTTCCGGTGACTTCAGTTCGCCCTTGAAGTTTCGGATCCCGGCGCCGAGTCCGCGAGCGAGCAGCGGAAGCTTCTTGGCGCCGAACAGAAGCATGATCACCGAGAAGACCAGGAATACTTCCCAAAAGCCGAACGTGAAGAGGGCCAGGGATGGAGTGAGATCGGTCATCGCATGAGCGCCTTGGCGATTGTCTGCCTCTGCATGTTCGACGTGCCCTCGTAGATCGTGCCGATTTTGGCGTCCCGATAGAGCTTCTCCACCGGGTATTCCTTCGTGAACCCGCACCCACCATGCAGATCAATGCACATTGACGCCACCCGTTGGGCCATCTCGGACGCGAACAGCTTGGCCATGGCGGCCTGGGCCATGAAGGGTTGACCCGTGTCCTTGAGGCGCGCCGCGTTGTACACCAGTAACCGCGCCGCCTCGACTTCCGTGGCCATGTCGGCGAGCTGGAACTGAACGCCTTGGAAGGAGGCGATCGAGCGCCCGAACTGCGCCCGCTCCTTCACATAGCGGATGGTGTGGTCGAGCGCGCCTTGCGCCAGGCCGAGCATTTGCGCGCCGATGCCGATGCGTCCTTCGTTGAGCGTTTCGATCGCGACCTTGTACCCCGAGCCGATCTGGCCGAGCACGTTGTCAGGTGGGACGCGTACGTCTGCGAGAACCAACTCCGTGGTCGAGGACGCCCGAATGCCGAGCTTGTCCTCCTTCTTGCCCACGGTGAATCCGTCGAAGTCTCGATCGACCAGGAAGGCGGTGATGCCTTTGTAGCCAGCGTCCGGGTCGACCGTCGCGAAAACGATGTAGACCCCAGCCTCGTCTCCGTTGGTAATCCACATCTTCTGGCCGTTGAGCAACCAGTCGTCGCCGTCCTGGGTCGCCCGACACCCAAGCGCGAACGCGTCCGATCCGCTGCCGACTTCGGAGAGTGCGTATGCGCCTACGGTGTCCGCCGCGAGCTTGGGGAAGTAATGGGACTTTTGGCGATCGGATCCCCAGCGGCGTAGCGCGTTGACCACCAGCGTGTTCTGTACGTCGACCACCACACCGATCGACGGATCGACCTTCGAAAGTTCCTCCACTACCAGTACGGATGTGAAGAAGTCCGCTCCGGTGCCCCCGTACATCTCTGGAATCTCGATTCCCATCAGGCCGAGTTCGAACATCTGGCCGATCAGCCCCGGGTGGATGCACTGGGTCTGGTCCATTTCAATCGCCCTTGGGGCGATCTCGGAAACCGCAAAGTCGCGCACCGCCTCCTGAAACATCTTTTCCTGCTCGCTGAGGCGTGTAAGCGCGCGCGGAGCGTCATGGATCAGGGTCTGCATAGGGTGGTCGATCTTCTCGGGACGGAGGGTGCAGTCGAGGTCGCTAAAGTTAGCTCTTGGAAACCAGAGTACGAAGTAGTCGGGACTCTGCCAACGCGCGGAGGGCGTCAGGCAGCACGATGCTCGCCCGAAGCTCTTCGACCTCCGGGGGCGTTAGTGCGGCGGACTCGGTGACCACGGCGGTGACTAACTCCAGTTCCACCGCTTCGAAGTATCGATTCCACACTTGCACGCCGGCGGGAGCTCCCCACACCTCGTCAGAGGGGCGGTCGTCTGCCAGGTGCTGCGGGAATCCGTTCGGCAAGATCTTGGTCTCGTCCGACACGACTACGACGGGCACGCTGTTTCTCGCTGCCGCGGCGACCAGACCGGCTGACCCGATCTTGTTCACGAAGCCGAGGTCGCCGATCGAGTCCGCGCCGAGTAGTACGGTCTCGCATCCGCCCATCAGCGCGCAAGCGGCTGCGTCGACGGCGAAGGTGACGGAGACCCCGGCGTCGGCCAGTTCGCGGGCGAGCATCTCGCCCTCGCGCTTGGGGCGGCTCTCGAGGCAGATCACTCGCCCGATGTCGCGCGCGCCCTCATGCGTGAGCGT
>JAYZBT010000085.1:0-23972 GCA_036338615.1 Gemmatimonadota bacterium | reverse complement strand
GACCAAGGTGAACACGCCGGTGATCCGCCGCTTCTTCAGGATCCGCTCCACTTCCCGGTGCCCCTGGAGCAGGCTCTCCATGTCATCCGAGATGCCCCTGGCCGCCTCGGGCTCCATTTGCTCGCCCTAGAGGCGTAGCAGTCCGCGGACGAGGAAGCCGTCGTCGGCTACGGTTAAGTGTTCTCCCAACGTACTAGCCTGATCGGACGAGTGAAACACTGCCGTATAGCCGGGTGTGGCGGGTGCCACGGAGGGGGGCTAGTTGTTCAGTGGCCTTGTTTGATCGGAAGCCCAAAGACTGGATCAAATGCAGTTACACCCAAGTCACGTAGTGGGAAAAGCTCGTCTAGCCATTCATGACTGGTGAGACTCGACGCACCGCCTCTACGTAGCTCAAGTACCCGAGCATTGAAGGCCCAGCAATCGTTCACTCGTTGATTACCCTTCAGGGCTGAAAACAAGTGTGCTCCGACCGGTATTAATAATTCGGGCATAATCCGCTCGTCCAGGGGCATAGGGTCGCTTTGATCTGAGACGAATACACCCCAAGTAGTTCCATAAAAAACAGTTCCCGTAACATCCAAAAGGAGTGCCCTCTTGCCAGTAGTGCAGGGCTGGGTGATTGCCATTGTCTCAAGTTGATCCTGATCTTGGATATCCTGCCAACCTGAGGGTGGACCGTTGACGAGGATTAGTCCGCACCCTGATAGGAAAGGAACTAGGGCGAGTAGAAGGGCTTTCTTCATGCCCTGATTCTGCCCCGCCCCACTCAGGCCCGCAACTCAGGACGCGCAGAACACTGCTGGATAGCTGGGTGTGGCGATCACACAGTGTTCAGAATGTGGCGGCAAGGTCTCGACCAGCGCGACGGCCTGTCCGCACTGCGACGCTGTGGCTGTCGAAGTGGTCTCGGCCCCGCCCCCGGCGTCGCAGATCGCGACTCGGACCGGCTCGCTCGCCGTGGCCGACGTGTGCAGATTCGAGCCCGCTTTGAACCGAGACCAACCCCGCCCGCTCTGGGTGAGCTTCCCGGTCACCTTCCAGGTGCGGTAGCGAGGGGCCAGCAGGCAGAGCTACCGGAGGCCGATCCAGTAGCTCACCTTGATCGCCAAGAAGTTGTCACCAGGCGCTCCGAATGTTTCGCCGAGTGAGCCGAGACCGATGGGCTCTCCGCTGCTGTCGAAGTCTGCCCGATTCTGCTGCCAAACCAGGAACAGGGTGCTGCCCGGTGCCCACTCCCAGCGCACGACCAAGTTGGATCGCAGAAAAATGCGATTGAATTCGAGGTTGCCGATGGTGAATTCCTCGGCCCCGTCCGTGACGACGTGGGAGCCATCCGGCTGCTCGGTGATGCTCGTGCCATCGGAACCGTACAATCGCAGGTTTCGAGCCCTGGCAGCGGGCAACTCACCGAAATTCGAATACCTCCCGCTCGCCGCGAACGGCTCGGCGTATACCTCGACCGTAAGATCCGCGGTAAACGCATAGTTCAGCCGCACGGGCGTCGAAAGCTGCGATCGGTCGATGTGAGAGAAGATGTAGCGGTCCCCGAACGTCGCCGGGGCGCCGTCGTTACGTCGCGTCACGTACTGCCGCGCGTTCCGGGAACGCGAATAGGCCACGTTGATGGACGCCTGCCACCGCGGAGCCAGCCGAAACTGAAGTCCCCCGGAGAGCGTGCGCAGAAACCCTTCGAACTCGTCTCGGAATAGGTTGACCCGTGTGTTCCACCCGATGCGCGCTCCGGGATTCCCGGAGAGTCGAGCGTCATACGTCCACCCACTCGGCGTGCCCATGAGTGGCCCGCCGCGCGTGAGGTTGTCACTCATGCCCCGCAACGTGCGTGATGTGCTGTACCGGAAGTCCCAGAAATTGTGAAAGCTCAGCGAGAGTGTTTGGTTGACTACTGTGTTGTGTCGCACGCCCCCGTACGACCACGCCGATTGCGTGGAGTGACCGAGTTGCCAAAATCGGAACATCTTCCCCGGCTCGGTATCTCGCAGTTGGAAGTCCGCGTTGAAGTCGAGGTCGTCGGACGACCGCATTTGCCCCAGGTCGTTGATTTCGAAGCCCGGTGACCGGGCGTTGAACCCGGTGCCCCACACGGTCCAGCGGCCCGCGTTCTTGTCGGCTCGGACGCCTGCGGTATAACCGCTCATCGAGGTCAGATGGGGATCGAAGAACTTGTGATCCTGGTCGGGCCTCTGGAAATAGCGAGCGGAAGAGCGCTGGAGGCCCTGCATCGCAAGAGAGTCTCCCTCCACGCGGCTCACGCCGGCGAACCCGGTGACCTCGTACATGCCGTCCTTCATGCGAGCCTTCCAATCGACGCCCGCGGTGTACGCGGCGCGACTCAGGAGTACGGCAAGGGGATCCCCGGTCGCCATTGAACGCCTCGTACTCGTCAGCACCAGGCCGATCGCCGACTGCTGCTGGCCTACCTCCTGCTGGAGTCGGAGCACCCCGTAGGCGCTCGCAGGCTCCACGGGCACCTGTGTAGTCACGCGTGAAGCCACGTCGTAACTCTTCGCTTGCTCTCGAGGAGTAACGCCTGCGAGCACGCCCAAAGACAGGCCCGAGGCAAGTCGCCCCGTGATCTTCGCGGCCGACGCGATCGTGGTACGGGCCGGTCGCTTCACGAAGTCCCCCGATGCGTTCCCCTGCGGGGCGGCTCCGACCCGACGGGAGTAGTACCAGCGTGGAAGCCGAATAAAGCCCTGGCTCCCGTCGAGCGCTCCGTTCCCTTCGACGAAAAACGGTCGACGTTCGGGAAAAATCGTTTCGAATGCCGTGAGATTGACCTCGGAAGGGTCGGCCTCGACTTGTCCGAAGTCCGGGTTGACCGTCAGGTCGAGTGTGAGATTCGGGCCCAGACCCATCTTGAGGTCCACCCCCCCACGCCCTCCCACCTTCTGCTCAAATGGATTAGCGGGGTCGACGTTCGATCGGAGCGTCAGGTCACTTGCGCTATAGGGAAGGATCTCGATACGGCGCGATGCCCGAATGCCCTCGATGCCCTCAAGGTCTCCGAAATTCGAAGCAAAGCCGGCGGATTCCCTGGGGATCAGTACCCACTGGATCTCTTCGTTTCGCCCGGGAAGGAAGCGGGAAATCTCCAGGCCCCAAAGCTGAGCATCGGTTGCGTTGAAGCGGAGTTGGGTAAAAGGAATGCGCATCTCGGCGGTCCAGCCCTGATCGTCGATCTGCACGCGCGCGGCCCACACAGGATCGAACCGTGACTCGGACGCGTCGCTGTCCTCCGGATGGTAGGCATCGAAGCGCACGCCAGCCGCAGACACCCCGAACGTGTAGGCGGTACGCCGGTCCAAGTACGTATCGAGGGCGATCACGATCCGCTCCGCGTCGCTCTGCCCGTCACGGCGAGTCAGCGTGGTGCGGATATTCGCCGGGTCGGGATGGTACATGCGAGCGGCGACGTACAGTGCGTCGGAGTCGTAGAGCAAACGCACCTCGGTGGCGACAGACGGTTCTTCGCCCTCGAGGGGCACCTTCTGGATAAAATCTCGGATCGGTACCGACGAGTCCCAGGCCTCATCCTCGAGGATTCCGTCCACCGTGGGGGCGCTGCCCTCGATGTGAACGGCCCGGGCTGTCTTCCGAGCATCCTGAGCCGAGAGGGAGGGCGATGTGGCGAGCGCCGCGCCCATCAACACTGATACGGCGATCAACGAAACCCTACCCATCTACCCGTCCTTGGTCTCCTGGAGACTCGGCAACGAAAATGCCGCGCAGGAGAAACCTATCCTGGATCGGTGACCAAGGTGAACACGCCGGTGATCCGCCGCTTCTTCAGGATCCGCTCCACTTCCCGGTGCCCCTCGAGCAGGCTCTCCATGTCATCCGAGATGCCCCTGGCCGCCTCGAGCTCCATCGTCAGACTATCCACCGTTCCGGTTCCCGCCTGCATGTAGAGCGAGTTTCTGGCGTCGGTGGGCGTCGGCGCAGTTCTTGGCACAGCTTGGATCGAACCCGTCGAAGTCATCTCGGCTGCGTTGCAATCCGTTCTCGTCCCTCGAGATCCGTCAAGCCCCCCCGGGAAGCCCCTGTTTGCAACGAATTGCGAGACATGGACCAACGGTTCGCGCGGGCGCGCCCGGATTACAAGGGATGAAACTCGGCCCAAAACCGGCCGCCCCCATCCAAACGGGAGTCTCACAATGTCCGCACTCGAGAAGAAGCTCTGCACCGCCATCGACCGACTCATCACGCACGTCACCGCAAGCCATCCCGACCTGAAGAAACCGCTCGAGCGCATCCAGTTCGTGCTGCGCGAACTCTCAGCCTGAGGAGGCACTGTGCCCTACCGGGTCTACGTCGCAAAGCTGCGGAAGCGCGTCATGGAGGACCGGCGGTACCGTGCGGCCAACCCGCAGTACGTATCGGGCAAGCCGTGCGTCTACATCGGTGCCACGGGCCGCACCCCTGAGGATCGGTTCGAGCAGCACAGGGCCGGCTACAAGTCGAATCGGTACGTGAAGCGCTTCGGCACGTCACTCTTCGGGTGGGCCTACGAGGGCGTTGCGCCGTTCAAGCACTGGGCGGACGCCGAAGCGGCAGAACGTACGCTCGCGCAGCAGTATCGTTCGATGGGCTGGGCAGTCTGGCAGAACTAGCCCGCCAGCCCTTCCGCCACCTCGCGCACCAGAGCGCGGAGGTCCTCGGGTTCGAGGATCTCAGTCTCAGGGCGCACTGAGGCCGGGTCTTCTCCACCGCCGCAAAGCATCACTCTTGGATCGACTGGGTGATCTTAGGGCCAGCGGGCCACTCACTGAAGGAAATTGAAACCAGAACTGGGCCGCAACTGCGTCTGTGATGCCGTCTTCCGCACCGAATGGTGAGACAGGCGGTCTTGGACACGTGTTCGCACGGCTGCGTTGACAACAGCCGCGGCCGCGATGACGAGGTCGTCGCCGCGAGAAACGATCCGTTGCGCGAGCGCCTCGGCGCAGTCGGCGTGACCGTAGAGGCTGATGTGGGCGGGGCCAAACACCCGAAACAATTCCATGCGCTTCTCGTTGTCGCTCACGGACTTACTAGCGGTCTTTCACGGAGTTGCGGCGCGGCGCGGGGGGACAACAGTAGCTCCGCACGCCGCAGGGGGGCAGCTCCACACAGAGTTGGGCACCCCCTGACATCATTGCTCTCGCCCGTCCACGAATACGCCGGTATTATCAGCCCTATCGGCGCCGGCACCGCCAGCGATCACTAGGCGGGTGCCGTCGGCCGGACCATGCCCACGGAGGACTGATGACCAACGCACGTAGATGCGGCCCCCGCCTCGTTACCGCGCTCTCACTCTCAGTGGCCGTCGGGTTCCCCGCCGCCGCGCTCGACGCTCAGTCACCACCCGCAGAACCGCCCGCGGACTGGGGCCCGATCTCGATCAACATGGAGGAGATCACCTACCCGCATCCGGTGGAGTTCTTGAACCTGCAGAACTTTGGCCAGGACGTCCGGATCGCGTACATGGACGTGTCACCGGTGGGGCCGCCGAATGGTCGGACTGCCGTGCTTCTCCACGGAGGGAGCTACTACGGGTGGTACTGGAAAGAACAGATCGAGGCGCTCCGCAACGTGGGGTATCGGGTCGTCGTGAAAGACCGCCTCGGGTGGGGCAAGTCATCCAAGCCCATCCTTCCGTACAGCATGAGCCTGCACGCTTCCAACACCGCGAAGCTCCTCGAGCACCTCGGGATCACTCAGGCGGCGATCGTCGGCCACTCGATCGGCGGCCAGATGGCCACACGCTTCGCCTTCCTCTATCCGGAGCTGACGACCCACCTCGTGACCGTCAACCAGATCGGTCTGACGGACCGCCGCGCCGGACGCGGCTATCGGCCCTTCACCGGGCAGATCAACGCCGCGCCCGACCCGCAGAGCGTGTACGAATCTGCGGTTCGCACGGACACCCGCCGCTACGTGCAGTGGAAACCCGAATTCATCGACCACCTTCGCATCCGCTACGGCCAAAGCCTCAGCGGGGACTGGCCGCGGCTGTCCTACGTACGGTCGCTCGGCGGTAACCTGCGCGGCATGGACACGGTGGTGGACGACTGGCCCCACATCCAGACGAAGACGCTGATCATGGGCGGAGAGGTCGACGGACCCGACTTTCCCAAGAACGCGCGGCATGCCGTGGACGTGCTCCCCAACGCCGAAGTCTTCCTGATCCCCGGCGTGGGCCACAACCCGCACGAAGAGGTGCCGGAGATCGTGAGTGCCGAGTTGATCCGCTTCCTCGGTTCGGATCCTGAAGAGCCGGCGGGGCGTGGCGGCAGTTCTCCCGAAGCCGTCTTACCCGACTACGCTGCACAGGTCGCGGACCTTCCGCGTCCGGCCAACGACCGATCGCTCCCCGATGTCTCACCTGAGGACCCAGTGGGTGCCTACGGGTTTAGCCGCTATGTGTACCAACGCCAGGGCGACGCGATCGTGCCCACGCTCATCGAGGGGCCTGTGGGCCACCAGGTCCGGTGCCAACAGCTCGACAAAGAGTGCTCGTATCTCGAGCTCCAGTCGATCTACGACGCCGGCGGAGAGATCCCGGACTACCTCGAGATGGACCGAGGCACGCTCGGTGAGTTGCTCGGCCAGCTCGCTCGGGTCGAATCGGCGGTCACGCAGTACGAGACGCTCGACGATGCCTGCGCCGCGGGCCTGACGATCTCCTCGGCCCAGAACGCCAACATGGGCATCCATGTGACCGACCCCGGGGCGGGGAGGTCGTTCAACCCGGATCGTCCGCAGATGATTCTGTTCGCAAAAGAGGGTGGCGAACGGATCCCGAGACTCGATATCGGCCGCTGCGACGGAGACACTTTTGTGGGCGAAGAGGGCTTCCGGCCGGTCGGCGCGGTGTTCAACGTTTCACTGAGCGAGGACCATCCTGACGCCTTCGCGGGCGAGTTGGACAATTGGCACGTGCACCACAACACCTGCGCCGGCGGCACCGTAGAGAACGCGAACGACGTCGATCGTGAGGTCGAGGTGAATGCCACGACCGCGACGCCGGAGGAGTGCAGGGCGGGCGGTGGTTTCTTTTTGCCGGTGATCTCGAGTTGGATGATGCACGCTTACGTCGTGCCCGAATTCGATGCGCAGGGTGGCGTGTTCGCGATGTTCAACCCCAACGTCTGGCCCCTCGTCTCCTCGCCGGAAGAGCTGCTCGAGATCCGCACCATCGGCGACGACGACGCGGTGGCTGCACCGATCATCAACTTCAGTTTCGGCGACATCGAGGCTGAGGTGGGCGAGACCATCCGCTTCGGAAACGCCGACGGAGTGCCGCACACTGTCACAGCCGGATCGTCGATCGATCCGCGTCCCGACGAGTTCGACAGCGGCGTGCTGGGCACGGGCGGCACGTACGACGTCTCGTTCGACAAGCCTGGCAAGTATCAGATCTTCTGCGTCCTGCACCCCGAGATGCAGGCGACGGTGGTGATCAACTAGCGACCCTCCCCAGAATCCCTTCCAGCGCGGAGCATGGAAGATGAATATGCGACAGTCGAGTTCACTTCTTGGGCTGTGCGTCGCGATCGCGGCCGCGGCGCTTCTCTCTCCTGCCGCGGCTCAGGCCCAGGCCCGAACGGGCGGGCAGTGGGTGGTGCCGCGAACAAGCGACGGGCGTCCGGACCTTCAGGGGAACTGGACCAACCAGACGATCACACCGGTCCAGCGACGGGGGGGGGAGGATCGAGTCCTCACGTGGGAACAGGTTGCTGAACGCGAGGGGAGGGTCGTCGAGCGCTCGCAGCGAGGCTCCGAGCCGAGCGATCCCGACCGGCCGCCACCGGAGGGGGGCGGCTCCGTGGGCACGTACAACGTCGTGTGGTTCGAGACCGGCCAGCGCGTGGCGATCGTCAACGGCGAGCCGCTGAGTTCGCTTCTCACATCGCCCGACAACGGCCGTAGGCCAGCGCTCACGCCCGAGGGCGCGCGGCGGCGGGACGAGCGCCGGGAGTTCATGAGCCAGTTCGGCCCGTCCGACAACCCGGAGAATCGAGTCCTCCAGGACCGGTGCCTCGTGTCGTTCACGAACCACGGCGGCCCACCGATGACGCCGAACTACGGCTATAACAGCAACTACACCATCGTGCAGACCCCGGACTACGTGATGCTCCACTACGAGATGGTCCACGACACGCGGATCATCCGACTGGGTGAGCCCGATCCGTTGCCCGCACACGTCCGGCCGTGGTTCGGCGATTCGTGGGGCCACTGGGAGGGCGATACCCTCGTGGTCGAGACGACCAACATCTATCCCCTACAGGATTACATGGGCATCCACCCCACGCCCGACCTGACCGTGCACGAGCGGTTCACGCGGGTGGACGAGGAAACGATCCTGTACGAGTTCACCGTCGACGATCCGACGACCTACGTGGAGCCGTGGGGAGGCCAGATGCCGTTCAAGCGGTTCGACGACTTGCTCTACGAGTACAACTGCCACGAGGGGAACTACGCCATGTCCAACATCCTGAGTGGCGCGCGCTACCAGGAGAGGGAGGGCGGGCGCAACTGACGAGCGCAAGCAGATTCTAGGTGGCGAGGTTGTAAAGCAGAGCCGCTCCCAACGCGGTCAACATCACTCCTGGCACGATGAACAGCCGCGAGTCCTTGTTGGTCGCATTCTCCATACTGCGCAACCCAAGCTGTGGCGCGACCAGGAACAGGGAGCCCTTCGCCAACGATGCGAGAGCGTACAGGGTCAGAAGTAGCGGGATGCCGTTCCATACGCGGTGAAACGCGAAGATCAGTGAGCCCATTCCCAGAGCGAGGAACGCGTTGATGAAGTTGCCGACGTTCCCACGCGCGTGCAGGAAGACGAAGAACTCCTTCCAGGCACGGTGCTGCACGATGTGCGACAGGCCCATCGCCAGGAAATTGATCGCTGCGAAGATTTGAACCGCTCTTTCCATCGCGTGACTCCGTTCGATCGTGAGCATGCCGAGCGGCTATCTGCGGCGCAAGCGAAGGTCACTCCTCCTTGAGCACCCTCGCTGGATCGACTCTCGCCGCCCGCAGCGCGGGGACGAAATTCGCGAGGACCGTTGTTCCGCAGACTCCGATGCCGCCCAGAAGCAGTCCCATCACTCCCATCAGGCCGCCGACCCATGTCGCGGCCTGGTTGTGGTCGTGATACCTGGGAATCATAGGTATCATGCGGATGGAAGGGCAGCGAGGTTTCGCGACGCGCCCGAATGCCGCGCTCGACCCGTCAGATCCCCCTAGCTCCTGACCCCCAGATGAAGAAAGCCGCGAAGACGATTGGAATCAGCTTGCTGCTGATCGTGGCAGTCGCCCTGGTTTCGCTCCGGCTAGTGGGTTTCGAGCCCGGAGATCAGCGTCCTGGGTTGTGGCTGACGGGGGACAGGGTGACAGAGCCGGTTACGGATTGGTCGTTCACAGCAGATCATCAGGAGATCTTCGTGCAGACCCGCACACCCTACCTGATGCCGCACTCCGTCACCACCTACTGCGCTGTCTACGACGGTGACCTCTACCTGTTCTCCGCATACTACCAGGGTGGGGTGTTTCCCGACGAACGGGGATGGAACCGCAACATAATCCGTGACCCCAGGGTGCGCCTTAAGATCGGCGGTCGGCTCTTCGATCAGACCGTGCGCCATGTGACCGACGCCGATACGCGGGAGGCGGTTCACGCCAGCTTTGTCGCCAAGTATGTGGAGTGGTCGAGCCCAGGCCTCGAGAACGTCCACATTCTCCGGGTCGAGGGTTAGACCGCGACGCCTCCGCTCTAGGGCTCGATGACGCCCGAAAACTGGATGCGAATCCGTGGTCGGACCCTCATCAGACCGAGCATGACCACAGGTGGCTCCACGCCGTAGTCGGTCATGTCCAGGGCCACCTCGCCTTCGATCCGGACCCCGGATCCCGAGGGCGTCAGCGAGAGCGGGAAGTTCACCTCCTTGGTGGCATCGAGGATCGTGAGCGTACCTGTAGTAGAGGCGCCCTGGCTGCTCGCCGCGTAGTCCCGGAGATTGAAGGTGATCTCAGGGAACTCTTCCGCCCTCATCGAAGTCAGGAGGTGTTCCCGCATCTCATCGTCGGGACAGACGAAGTCTTCTACACGCACGGTGAGCGTGACGGTTTGGACTCCGCCTTCGAGTCCCCGCACCGGCGTCGACTGACCGGTCGTTACCTGAGCGGTGCCCGGCACCGTGCAGGTCCAGCCCCGTATCGTCGAGTTCCCGGAGACGGTGAAATCGACAGTCGCCTGCTGGGCCGCGGCGGTGCCACCCTGCGACAGCGCGAGGCCGACCAATCCAGCTGTCAGCATTCGTGCGAGGCCCGTTGGGCTAGCCGTAAATACAGTCGCCGTATTGAGCACGATCACAGCCCGAATCCCCACTGGTTGTGCCGCGTCATGATGGGGTTCTTCGCTTCCATCACGAAGCGAGAGTTGATTTGGTCGATCGAGGTGGTCAGAGTCTGCCGCATGACCATGCGGAACTCGGCCATGATGATATCGATGACCCTCTCCACTCCGTCCTCGCCGAACCCGCCTAGACCCCACACATAGGGGCGACCGATTCCGACCGCGTCGGCGCCCAGTGCGAGCGCCTTGTAGACATCGGTGCCTCGACGGACCCCGCTGTCGATCATGACGGGGACCCGTCCTCGGACCGCGGCCACAACTTCGGGCAGGGCATCGATGGTCGACCAGAGACTGTTGACCGCGCGCCCACCGTGGTTGGACACGTAAATCGCGTCAGCACCGTGTTCAACCGCCAGCTCCGCCTCCTCCGCGGTCACAATGCCTTTCAGGACGAGATTCATGTCACTGGCGTCCTTGAGGCGTCTCACATAGTCCCAGGTGTAGGGAGGGCGCTCGCCGCTGGGTCCTTCCATCCCGCGGTTCATGGGCCGCTGGTAGCCCGGCTGGTGATTGTGGCAGCTCTGGCAAATCGCCGCGGCTGAACCTTCACCGGTGAGCGACCGCCGGTTCAGCTCCCGGTTGCTTCCGCCGAGCAGGTCGATGGTCCACACCAACGTAGGGCAACCCTGGCTCGCTACGCGGTCGATGAGCCGCTGGTTGCGGTTCCAGTCGGGCGTCGTGTAGATCTGGAACCAGTGCGGCTCGCCGCGCGCCTCGGCGATCTCGGCATACGAATTCGAGCTCACGTGCGACTGAACCTGCAGCACACCCGTGCGTCGAGCCGCCCGCCCGGCACCGGCCTCTCCCTGCGTGTGGTACGCCTGCAAGGCAGCCACCGGGCAGAGGAACAAGGGCGAATCGAACCGCTGTCCGAGAATCTCGATCGAGGTGTCGAATCCGGTCGTCGGCTGGGATGGAAGCCGGCGGGGACGGAGCATCAGACGCTGGAATCCCTCCCGGTTCGCAACGCGCGTCTCGTAGTCGTCGACGCCCATGTGCAGGTAGTCCCAGTGCTGGGCCAGGAGGTTTTCATGGACCACGCGCTCGAAGTCCCACACATTGATTGCGTCGTCCGGCGATGTCACTGGACTCCCCGTCAACTGTTCTTCCTGTGCTTGCTGGGGAGGGAGCTCCTGGGGAGCGATCGCCCGATACGGGCTCGTCCCGGAGAGCGCGGGCGGCGGCACCGGGGCGCCGCAATTGATACACGGCAACGGGGGCGGCGTGGGCGGTGGCACCTCAGCCGCGACAGGATCGAGCCAACGCGCCGGCACGGCCCCGTAGGCCAGGGCTGCCAGCGGACTGGCTGCCAAGAACTTGAAGAAGTTCCGCCGACTCGCGCTCTGAGCCGGGTGAGGCGTGTGCGATCCTGGTTTCGTCATGTCCGCTCTCCTCGAGTGCGCGCCATACGTGGGGGCGATGCCCGTCCACCACCGGCTTCCTACCGAAAGTGAAGGTGGGCTGCCGGCGGTGCAACATGTGCCTCGAGCCCGTTCTCCCGTCGATGACCTATAGGCTCACGATCCGTCGCGACCAATCAGGCGTAGATTGAATGCAACCATGACTGGGAAGCGTTCAAGATGACATTCGACACGCAGAACCCTCGGCGCGACGAGCAGGCTCGCGGTGTCGACAGTTGGCATCCAGTGGGTGCCGGGTATTGTCCAAAGTATCGGCGCGCTCGCCTCTCTGCTTGGGGCCGCGTGTCGCGCTTCCTCTGGGCCCCTATGCATGGATGCCCCAGACGATCTATGCCGCCGGCCGCCCTGCCAGCTTGTGGAGTATCGTGTACCAATGCTCCAGGGCTCCATAGAACCCACGTACGGGGACGCGTTCATTCAGCCCATGCGCGAATTGGTCGCTGTCCTTGATGAACAATCCCATCACTCCGTACGTCGGGATGCCCCCGGCGCGGAGTTCCTTCCCGTCCGTTCCGTAGGGCGCCATGTACGGGATGACGGGAACGTCCGGGTACTGAGCGTGGACCGCCGCGCTCACGGCGTCGAGCACATCGTCTCGAAGAGGTGAGGCGGGGCTGGCCATCGGGTCGGCCAGAACCTCGATCTCCAGTTGGGGCGTCGCGGCGACGCGCATCAGGGTGGCGTGGACGGTCGCGACTTCCACGCCGGGGAAGATGCGACAGTTGACCGTCGCAGTAGCCGATTGCGGCAAGGCATTCTCAGCGTGGCCAGCGCGTAGCATCGTCGCCACGCAGGTCGTGCGGGTTATGCCCACTACCTCCGGGTCGTGCCATAGAACGTCTGCCGCCTGCGAATCGTCGGGGTTGTCCGCGAGCCGGGCCATGGCGTCGCCGACCTCACCGGGGGTGACCGCGGCCGCGCCCTTCAAGTACAGGCGTGTCGCTTCGTTCATCATGACCGGAAAGCGATACGCCTCGATGTTCTTCAGCGCGGCCGCCAGGTCGTAAATCGCGTTGTCGGTGCGGGGCGTCGAGCTGTGCCCTCCGGGATTCGTGACCGTCAACTCGAACGTCGCGTACGTCTTCTCAGAGGTCTGAATCACGTAACTGACGGCGTCGCCGTCTTCGCCGAGCCTGCCGCCGCCACCGTCCGCGTTGAGCGCGAAGTCGGCGTCCGTCAGCTCGCGGTGCGTCGTCACCATGCGTCGCGCCGACATCATCCCGGTTTCCTCGTCTCCGGTGAACGCGATGATGAGGTCGCGGGTCGGGACGAAGCCTTCCGATTTTAGCCGCAAGAAGGTGGTGGTCAGCATCGTAATGCCGAACTTGTCATCGAAGCTGCCCCGCCCGAAGAAATATCCTTCCTCTTCGATGAGTGTGAAGGGATCGCGCTCCCAGTCCTCGGGGAGGGCATCGACGACGTCCATGTGCGCCAAGAGCAGAATCGGACGTTCCCCGGACGATCCGTCGCCTCGGTAGCGCACGATGAGCCCGGCCGTTTCCTCTCCGCCAGCAACCTGAAACGGGAGGACGTGGATGTCCTCATGCGGGAACCCGCCTTCACGAAATCGGTCCGCCAGGTAGGCGGCCACTTCGGGCACCCGGCCGTGCGAAGCCGCAGACCTGTATCCGATGATGGTGCGATAGATATCCAGGGCTTCCAACTGGTAGGGCTCGGTGTAGTCAACACTGGAGTTCTGTGCGGACATACCGACCGGGAGCAGGAGCAAGCTGAGGGCGACGGGAATTCTGCGCATTGCGGGTGGGCTCCGTATGATTCAAAATGGGCCAAGCAAGGTAGTGGGGCCGGGTGCGACCGCCTACTTCATGGAACTCGACTACTCGGACCATGACTTCTGATGTAAACGACGACGGAGACGCGGGGGGATCGCGTGGTGGGCCGCGAAGGGCCGCTTTGGTCTCCGTGCTGGTCGGGGCCGCTGGCTCGGTGGGTGCCGTATTGATTACCGGCCAGGGCAGGGACCAACGACTTCTCATGGGCATCATGGCGGTCTGGGTGTTCGCCCCGTTTGCCGCCCTGGTATTGGCCCACCGGCTCGCGAAGGGCTGGTCGCTGACGACCCGGACGGCGCTCCACTACCTGATGCTGGTGCTCGCGCTGGGGTCGATGGTCCTCTACATGGGTGACACGGTTCGGGAGGCAGGGGGGCAAAACGCCTTTGTATTCGTCGTGGTCCCGTTGGTGTCTTGGGTACTCATGGTCCTGGTCATCTCGATCGCGGCGTTCACGTCTCGTAGGCGGTCAAGTGGTGTTGAGCAGGCGTAGCCGGCTGCCGCCCTCACACGCGGTGCCACGCTAGGCATTGGCATTGACGCGGTTGCGCGAGTCGACTCCACATTTGCTTAGGCCTCGCCCCCAACCCAGCCTCCTGGAGCATCCACTCAGACGAGGAGCACCGCATGGAAGTCCCGCAGGACGCGTACGAGGCCATCGAGAACGAGATTGCGAGCGATAGTAGCCCGGTTGGAATCGACGCCAAGAAGACGCACATCATGATTCTACATCAGCTTCGCGAGATCGATGAGCGACTGCGGAGGATCGAAGAATCACTCGAGGCGGCGTCCTAGATTGCGCCCGCTCGGTGACGTTCCGCAGACGAAGCAGGTCGCATGAAAAAGGCCGCGCACTATCCGGACAAGCTGCTTGGTTGCTGGCACCCCGTGGCGTATGCGCACGAGGTCGGAGCCGACCAGCCACACGGTGCCATGCTGATGGACGAGCCGGTTGTGCTCTGGCGCGACACATCGGGGCAGGTTCTGGCCATGAAGGACGTCTGCATCCACCGCGGCACCGCGCTCTCGCTGGGCTGGCTCGCGGATGGCTGCCTCGTTTGCCCCTACCATGGCTGGCGCTATGACGAGCACGGTGCGTGCGTGCTGATCCCTCAGAGGAGCAATCCCAACATCCCGGCCAAGGCTCGAATCGAGCGCTTCCACTGCCAGGAGCGGTACGGCTTGGTGTGGGTCGCGTTGCGGGAGCCGGTCTACGCACTGCCGGAGGTCCCGGAGCTGGAGGACGGCGGCTGGAAAGTGGTGAATACCGGTCCGTTCGCCTGGAACAGTGACGCTTCCCGCCAGGTTGAGAACTTCACCGACTTCGGGCATTTCCCCTGGGTGCATCCGGGCCTGCTGGGTGACGTCGATCGGCCCGTCGTTCCAGATCATACCGTCGAAACCCGCGGACATGTGCTGCACTACGACGTGGTCCGCCCAGAGGCCGAGAACAGCGAAGATTTTCCCGTTTTTGGCAACGAAGACGTCGTACGGCCGGAGCGCCGCAGCCGCTACGAACTGCATCTCCCCTATACGATCGCCCTGCGCCTCGGCTGGGGCGGTGAGAAGGGCATGGTGTACTTCTTTGCCTCCCGCCCGGTCAGTTCGGACCAGTGTGAGGGCTACTGCGTCATCGGCCGCAATTACGACCTCGATCAGCCGGATTCGGTACTGCAGTCGTTCGAGCACACCATCTTCAACCAGGATCAGCGCATCATCGAGTCGCAGCGTCCCGAGCAGGTCCCGTTCGACCTGGCCGATGAACTGCATCTGAAGTTCGACGCGGTCGCGGTGGCGTATCGCCGGGCCATGCAGGCCGAGGGGTTGGCGTACGCTCACGACTTGGATGTGGCTCATGAGGAGCCGGCCGGTTACGACTAGGCCGCCCTCTCAACGGTCCTTCAGTCGATGGCCTCCAGCGCCCGAAAGTAGACGTGATCGGGGATGTCGGACTCGGTCTTCCATCGTCCTCCTGGTGGGACCCGTCGGGCTCAAGGAACAACTTGTCGACCTGCTAGGCCCCGAGGTCGTGATCGACCTCGCCAGCAAGGTCGCCCAGGTGGTCTATAGCACGCAGGATGGCGAAGAGATGGAAGCGGTGGTAGGCATTACGGAGGAAATGGCAGACGAAATCACCGAGCATCGCTTGCAGCACTTCGGCCTTGACATTCCCATCGTCTATCTGGAGGACTCTCCTGAAGACGCCAGGCACGCGGACAACGTGCAGATCGACCCCCTTTGGCATCGGACGGGTCAGGTGTTCTTCTTCGGATCCTTGGTCGGAGTGCTCGTGTGGGTCACAGTTTTTCTGCGCATGAGAGCGGACTGATGAGTGAGCCGAGCCATGGGGAAGGCGGAACCGTGACCAGAGACGGGTGGACGTTCCGACATCCGCGAGCCGCGATGCTGCTCTATGCGGTCGCGATGGGCTATCTGGAAGCCGTGGTCGTCGTCTATCTCAGAGAGCTCTACTACCCCGAGGGGTTCTCCTTCCCGCTGAAGCCCATGGACGACGCGATGGTGGCGGTGGAAATCGGCCGCGAGGCCGCGACGGTCGTCATGATCTTCGCGGTCGCCTGGGCGGCGGCCCGTTCCGGATGGCAGACGCTGACCGGGTTCGCGCTCATCTTCGGCGTGTGGGACATCGTGTACTACGTCGGACTGTGGCTTCTACTGGGGTGGCCCGCGTCTTTGTTCGAGCCGGATGTGCTCTTCCTCATTCCGGCCGTCTGGGTCGGACCGGTGTTGGCTCCAGCACTGATAGGCCTATCCATGTCGGCCGCCGCGTGGGCGATGTGGCCGATGGAATACCGAGTCATCGCGCCACGCGCGTGGGAGTGGGCGCTCATGGCGATGGCGGGACTCGTACTGCTCGCGACGTTCATCGTGCCGGCGGCTTCCCTTGGCGTGACACGATTGGGGGAGGGAATCTCCTTGGAAGCAGTGAGCTATCCCTGGTGGGGATGGGTCCTCGGGGAGTCGGCCGCCGTGTTCTTGGCGGTGCGGTGGTGGATGAGAGGTCGAGGGCCGACGTGACAACGGGCGCTGGCTAAGCCCAAGAGCGGTATCCGCCGATCACCGACCCTGGACTACGTCCAGGAGTGGCTCGACCTCGGCGATTGGGATCCGCCACATCTCTCTCCAGCCGCGACTGAAATACAGGTAGCGTCCGTCTGGCGACACGAACGGCGTGAACTCGTACGTGGAGAGGTCGCCCTCTCCGAAACCGCGGCCCGTCCACCGGGGGCCGAATTGGCGAAATCACCTTTCTCGTCGCACTTTCCGCCTCGAAACGGTCGCCCGTATGACTTCATCATGGTCTGCCTGTGCTAGGATGACGCCCCGTGTCCTGACCCGTCGGCACGTTCTTCTCGTGTGTTGCGTTCCCGTGCTCGTTGCGGCTCGGTGCGCAGACGCGGCTCAGGAGCAGGGTAGGGCACTGTTCGAGAGCCAGTGCGGCAGCTGCCACGGGCCCTTGGGCAACGGCGGCAAAGGCGCCAACCTGGCGCAACCGCAGCTTCGCCGCGCGACGGATGACCAAGCGCTCGAGAGCATCATCCGCCGTGGCATCCCCGGCACCGAGATGCCTGGCTCCTTCCTCACCCCAAGCCAGGTGACGAGCATCGCGTCTTACGTGAAGACGTTGGGTCGCGTCGAGCCGGAGGAAGTCCCGGGCGACGCCGGTCTGGGCGCCGAACTGTACGCATCGCTCGACTGCCAGACATGCCACACCGTGGGCGGCCAGGGCGGCATCATCGGACCGGTCCTCGACGAAATAGGAGCGCGGCGGAGCGCGGCCTATTTGCTGGAGTCGCTCCTGGAGCCTGAGATCTCGGTACCCCGAGGTTTTCTCCAGCTCCGGGTGGTCACCAGGGACGGCCGTACTTTGACGGGCATCCGGGTCAACGAAGACGGATTTTCCGTTCAGCTCCGGGACCTGGAGGGCGGTCTGCACTCGTTCTGGAAGGACGAGCTGGAGACACTCGAGAAGCAGTGGCAGCGCTCACCAATGGTGAGCTACGAGGACGTGTTGACCCCTGCACAGACGGACGACCTCGTCTCCTACCTGGTCTCGCTCAAAGGAGCCTCATGAACAAGCTCTCGCTCCTGCTCCTGCTCACGATTGCCGCTCCCGTGGCCGCGCAGGTCCCATACGAGCGAATCCTGGACGCAGCGTCCGAGTCCGGCAGTTGGCTGACCTACTCCGGATCTTATGGCGCACAGCGCTATTCGACACTCGATCAGATCAACCGAGACAACGTCGATCGGCTTCAGCCCGCTTGGATCTACCAAACCCGATCGACCCAGAAGTTCGAAGTCTCACCGCTGGTCGTCGACGGCGTCATGTACATCACCGAGCCTCCGAGCGATGCCACCGCGCTCGACCTTCGTACCGGGCGCCCCTTGTGGCAGTACCGCCGTGCTCTCCCTCAGGGAATCATCACTTGCTGTGGTCAGGTGAATCGCGGAGTGGCGCTGCTCGACGATCGAGTCTTCCTCGGTACCGTCGATGCGCATCTGGTGGCGCTCGACAGGCAGACCGGGCGCGTGCTTTGGGACGTAGAGGTCGCGGAGCACACCGAGGGATACGCGATCACCGTGGCACCGCTCGCGCTGGACGACAAGATCATCGTGGGTATCGCTGGCGGAGAGTACGGCATCCGCGGTTTCCTCGACGCGTACGATCCGGCGACCGGCGAGCGGCTGTGGCGCTTTTGGACCGTTCCCGGTCCGGGCGAGCCCGGTCACGAGACTTGGTCGGGAGACAGTTGGAAGCGGGGCGGGGCACCGACCTGGGTCACGGGCGCGTACGACCCGGAGCTCGACCTTCTCTATTGGGGCACGGGCAACCCTGGCCCGGACTTCATCGGGGAGGTCCGCGAGGGTGACAACCTCTACTCGGAGTCTCTGATCGCGCTGGATCCCGATACGGGGGAGCTCGAGTGGTACTTCCAGTTTCTCCCGCACGACATCCACGACTACGACTCGACGCAAATCCCTGTCTTGCTCGACGCCGATTTCGAGGGTGTGCCCAGAAAGCTCGTGGTGTTCCCCAACCGGAACGCCTTCTACTACGTGCTCGACCGGGTCACGGGGGAGTTCCTCGTCGGCAAGCAATTCGCCAGGCAGAACTGGGCACTCGGACTCGATGAAAACGGCCGGCCCATCGAAAACCCCGAGACCATCCCCGACCTGGACGGAGCGCTCGTCTATCCCGACGACGACGGCGCAGCCAATTGGTACAGCCCCACCTACAGTCCGCAGACCAACCTCATCTACCAGAACGTGCGGGAGAAGGGAGCCACCTACTACCTGGCCGACGCCACCTACGAGCCTGGCAAGATCTACATGGGCGCCAGCCGGCGGACCGTGCCGGGCGAAGACCCCAAAGGATTCCTGCGGGCCCTGAATCCGTTGACGGGAGACCTCGTGTGGGAGATCGCGGTGCACACCCCACCTTGGGCGGGGCTGATGTCGACCGCGGGCGGGCTGGTGTTCTCCGGCACGACGGAAGGTGACTTCTTCGCGGCGGACGCCCGGACCGGAGACGTGCTCTGGCGGTTCCAAACCGGAGGTGGCGTCTACGCGAACCCCATCACCTATATGAGTGAGGGCCGGCAGTACATCGCAATCGCCGCTGGGAGCGCGCTCATCAACTTCGCGCTGCCAGGATAACGCAATCGAATCAGTCCGATTCCCCTTCTCGGAGAGGTACCGTGAGAGAACAAGCATTGTCCCGTCGCCGCTTCCTACAGAGCGCCGGTGCGGCCGCCGTAGCGGTTCCGACGGCGATCAAAGGGTACACGGGGGCCGAGATGCGCGCCTTCGCTTCGACCGACGTGATGGAGGCGGATATTTCGAAGTGGGAGCTCGATACACCCGCACTGTGCGTTGATCTGGATGCGCTCGAGGCCAACTTGGCGACGCTGCAGCAAACGGTCACCCGCAACGGCATCGCCAGTCGTCCACACGCGAAGACCCACAAGTGCCCCGCGATCGCCCGCATGCAGATCCAGCACGGGTCGGTCGGGATCTGCACCGCCAAGGTGGGCGAGGCAGTGGCCATGTACGAGCACGGGGTCGACGAGATCCTGCTGACCACCATCAACGCGACGCCGTTCAAGATTACCCGAGCGATGAACCTGAGACGACAGTGCCCTGGTTTCATTCAGGCGACGGACACCCCCATGAACGCGCGCGATCTGTCCGAGGCGGCGGAGGCCGTGGGCATCGTGGCAGACGTCGTGGTCGACATCGACTCGGGCGGGCATCGCACCGGCATCACACCGGGGCCGCCGGCTCTGGCGCTCGCTCAATTGGTCGACCAGCTACCAGGGCTCCGTTTGCGGGGAATGCTCTGCTACGACGGCGGCTCACAACACGTGAAGGGATTCGATGTCCGCCGGTCACGCACGCTCGAGCGACTCGTGCCTGCCACCGAGACGTTCGACCTCATGCAGCGATCCGGGCTGAGCACGGAGATCTTCAGCGGCGGCGGCACCGGCACGTACAACATCGACCACGAGACGCGGGGACTCACGGACGTCCAGGTCGGCAGCTACGTCTTCATGGACGCGCAGTATCTCGCGATCGGTGGTAGCGGCTCCGAGGTGTATTCCGACTTCGACACGTCATTGACCATCCTCACCACCGTGCTCAACGCCCAGTACGATGGGAGGGTCACGACGGACGCGGGCGCCAAAGCGTGCACCATCAATCAGCCATGGCCGATCGTCAAAGGCGAGACCGGCATGAGCTACACGTCCGGCTCGGACGAGTTCGGGACGTTGCGGTACGATGACCCGTCGAGGACCTATGCGCTCGGGGACAAGCTCGAGCTGATCGTGTCGCACTGCGATCCGGTGGTGAACCTCTACGAGCAGATGTACGCGGTGCGAAACGACCGCGTCGAGGCGGTCTGGCAGATCGCCGCACGGGGGATGTCGGCGTAGTGCAGCTCGACTCGATGGTCGTGGAGATTTGATATGCTGACGCGCGCGGTTCTAGCGCTGATGCTCGCGATGCCCCTGCGAGCACAGGCCCAAAGCCCCATCGTCATTCGAGCCGGCGAAGTGCTCGATGGAACCGGCCGCGCGCTGGGGCCGTCCACGATCGTCGTCCGGGGCTCGTCGATCGCAGAGTTGATCGCCTCCGGGTCGCGCCAGCCCACCTACGATTTATCCGGGCTCACCGTGATGCCGGGCGGGATCGACACGCACGTGCACATCGCCTCGCACTTCGACTCCGACGGCCGGGTGCATCGGGCGAGAGACGACAGCCCGGAGCCGCCAGAGACCCTCGCGCTGTACGTCGCTGAGAACGCCTATGTCACGCTTCAGTCGGGGGTCACGACCGTCCAGAGCATGGGGGCCCGCATCGACGGGCCCGTTCGAGACGCCATCGCCCGCGGCGTGTTGCCGGGCCCGCGATTGCTGACGACGTACGAATGGGTCACCGAGGGCAGCGAGCAGCAGCTTCGCGCCGCTGTTCGAGAGCGAGTCGCGGCGGGCGCCGACGCGGTGAAGATCTTCGCGTCGCTCTCGATCCGGGAGGGCGGCGTGCCGACCTTGAGCCAGGCTCAGCTCTCCGCGGCATGCGACGAGGCCGATCGCCAAGGGGTTCGCGCGATCGTGCACGCACATGCCGCCGAGGCGGTCATGCGCGCGGCGAGGGCGGGCTGCACGACCGTCGAGCACGGGGGGCTCGCAGATGGACCGGCGCTGGACGCGATGGTCGAAGCCGGAGTGTTCTACGACCCGCATACCTCGCTCGTGATCCAGAACTACCTCGACAACAAGGAGCGCTTCCTCGGCGTCGGCAATTACACCGAGGAGGGATTCCGGCAGATGGAGGAGTTGCTCGTCGGAATGAGGGACGTTTTTGCGCTCGCGTTACAGCGGCCGAGGCTGCGCATCGTCTTCGGTACCGACGCACTGGCGGGTAGCCACGGACGGAACTGGGAGGAGCTGATCTACCGCGTCGAAGTGGGGGGGCAGGCGCCGATGGACGCGGTGGTCTCCGCCACGTCGCTGGCCGCCGCCTCGCTCGGCCTGGGCGATGAGATCGGCACGCTGGCGCCCGGCTTCGAGGCCGATCTCATCGCTGTCGAGGGAAATCCGGCGGAGGACATCACGGCGCTGCGTCGGGTGGTCTTCGTGATGAAGGGGGGCGTGGTCTACAGGAACGACGCCCGGTCCAATTGAGGGTACGATGGACTCTTGCACTCGAGGTACGAGAACGGCAACGTCAACCAGCTTGGCGACACCCATTTTGTAGGAGGGACGGGAGATGAGCGTCCGGAATTCCACTCGCTTCCTTCTACCTCGCATTGCGCTGATTGCGACTGCGGCGCTGCTACTACCTGCCCCGGCTCAAGCGCAGTGGACCGTGCCCCGCATGCCCGATGGTCACCCCGACCTCCAGGGCAACTGGACCAACGCGACCATTACGCCAATCCAACGCCCGCGGGGCCAGGCCGCGGTTCTCACACCCGAGGAAGTCGCGCGGCGCGAAGGCAGAGCGGACGCCATCGTCACGGCGTTGGCTCAACCCAGTGACCCCGACCGCGAGCCACTCGCCGCTGGCGGCGACGTTGGTGGCTACAACTACGTCTATATCGACGGCGGTTCGCGTGTGGCGATCGTCAACGGCGAGCCCAGGAGCTCACTCATTACGAACCCGCCCGATGGCCGCAGGCCAGCGCTGACACCGGAGGGAGAGCGACGCCGTAGCGAGGTCCTGGCGTTCATGGACGGATTCAGCGAGTACGACAACCCCGAGAACCGGACGCTCGCCGACCGTTGCCTGGTATCGTTCGGCTCGCATGGCGGCCCGCCCATGACCCCCAACTACGGCTACAACGGAAACTACACGATCGTGCAGACGCCGGATCATGTGATGATCCACTACGAGATGGTGCACGATACGCGCATCATTCGCATGGGAGAGCCCGACCCGCTGCCGGACCACATGCGTCCATGGTTCGGGGACTCCTGGGGCCACTGGGAGGGCGATACGCTCGTGGTCGAGACGACCAACATCCACCCGCTACAGAACTACCCCACGGAACCCATCGGCCAGCTCGTGGCGCCCGGCATATGGGACGTCCGTCCCACCATGAGCCTCAAGGTGACCGAGCGCTTCACTCGTGTCGACGAGCAGACGATTCTGTACGAGTTCACGGTCGACGACCCGACCACGTACACGCAGACGTGGGGCGGGGAAGTCCCGTTCAGGAAGTACGACGACCTCCTTTACGAGTACAGCTGCCACGAGGGGAACTACGCGCTCGCGAATATCCTGAGTGGCGCGCGATATCAGGAGAGGTAGCGCGGCCGAAACTGGTCGAGGCGGGTAGGGAGGGGGGATGCAGACGGCGCGACGGATCGTGCTGGCGGCCGTCGCTGAGCTAACGCCGCCCGAGTCCGAACTCGTTGCCGACGGCCACGACTCTACCGTCGCGGAAGTGCACCTCGATGAATTTGGAGCCGCTCACCGGGTTGCCGTTTTCGTCCCGAAGGGTCGCGACGTGCTCTCTCGTCTCCACATCGAAGACGTCGGGCGTATGCGTCCACGCGTATCGCCCATCGAGACTGAACGTCACCCACCCGTGACCGCCCTGAGATAGCTCCACCTCGCCCGTTGGGACCGGCGGCATCTGTGTGGCGTCGAAAATGAACAGCTTCTGGCCTTCTTGGTCGCTGATCCACAGCTCGGTCTCGTCCGGTGTGAGCGCGACCCCGTGCGTGCGGTGGGGAATGGGCTCGTCTCCCACGAGCACGTGATGCAGGATCCGCTCTTGCTGAAGGTCCACCACATCGAAGCCGACGTGACTGCCGAGACTCACGTAGGCGATGCGGTTGGCGGCGTCCACCGTGAACGGAAAGACCCCCTGTCCTCCGGGCTCACCTACCGGCTCGATTTGGTGAACGATGCTCTCATTCTCCGTATCGAGGACCGTGAGCATCATGGTCGTGCCCAGATAGAGAAATCGGCCGTCGAGACTCACGAGGCTGTTGTGCGCCTGACTCCCGACGTGGACTCGCTTGATGAGGTCGCCATTCTCGGCGTCGAGCACCAGAACCCCGCTCTCCTCCCCAGAAATCCACCACCCGGTGGGCACATAGACCTTCTTACCGTCCATGGTGATCGACGATCGATCACTTCCGAACTCATGCGTCTGTTGCCACGTGATCTGGTCCGTTTCCAGATCGAAGGCTCCGATGCGGGGATTCTGGGTGGAGAAGTAAGCGCTGTGGGTCTCCAGGCTGGCGGCGAACCCTCGAAGCCCTTCCTCGAAGACAGGAATGTCGATCCGACGCACGAACCTGTGGC
>JAYZBT010000084.1:0-3122 GCA_036338615.1 Gemmatimonadota bacterium | reverse complement strand
AGCTCGCGCGCGTGGGGGAGCACACCGGGCTCGCGGTTAAAAACGGGGTGAAGCGAGCGCCCTGCGCCGCGAGGCGATCGATGTTGGGCGTGTCGTAGAAGGTGCTGCCGTAAACCGACGCGTCCATCCAACCCATGTCGTCGATGACGATCAGGACGATGTTGAGCGCCGGCTGGTCCGTGGCCCTTGAGCATCCGCTCAGCACCAGGACACCCGCCAGCGCTAGGCTGCCCACAAGCACCATACGACTCTTTACTGAACCACGATCTCGTCGATGAACAGCCAGCCGGTATTGCCCGCTCCGGCATGCCACTCCGGCAGTGGCTTATGGTTTTCAGCCTGCACGCGCACGTAGCGGGCCGTCTCCCCAGCCGCATCCACGCCGATGAACCGAGCTATCACCTCGGGGGCCGGCTCAGCTGCGACGGCCACGGTGGGCAACGCTCGCCACTTCGCGCCGTCGTCGGAGAGGCTGAACGTCACGGAGCGAGGAAGCAGGACCCAGGCCGACTGAACTTGCAGGCAGTCCAACCCGAGCCGCGTCAGCGCACGGGGTGCCCCGAGATCCAAAGTGGCCTCGAAGTCGACGCCGTCGAAACCCAGCCAGAGCCCGTCTCCGAAGTCTCCGCTGCCGAAGCGGCCATCGATTAGCACCTCGGCACCGCCCCCGGGGTAGCGGGGATCGAGCGGCGTGGAAGAGACGAGCGTCGCACCGACCCCGATATGGTCGATGGCACTCGCGCGGCCCAGGGACGTGCGTCCCGGCGGTCGGACCCCCGTGCCCTCACGGCCGGTCAGCCGGTCTCCGAGGGTGGCCCTCGCGGTCTCGGCAATCTCGTCGAGGCGGATGACGACATCCGGGTGCTCGGCGGAGACATCGGTCGTTTCGCCCACGTCCGCTTCCAAGTCGTAGAGCGCGGCGGGTACGGTCGGGGACGCGTAGGGCCCGGGGTGCCCATCCGTCCCGGGCTCGACCCCCACATACGATCTCGTCTGGTGCTCGAAGACGCGCTTCCACTTCCCTTCCCGAACAGCCCTCAACTGTGCGGTATAGTAGAACCAGAACACGTTCCGGGGATTCGCGTCTGGCTCGCCGTCCAGCAGAGAGAGGATGCTCACTCCATCGATGGTCCGCTCGGGCACACCGGCTCCGGTGATCGCAGCCAACGTGGGCAAGATGTCGATCGTCGACGCCATGCGACCGCACTCCGACCCAGGCGCGATGCGCCCCGGCCAGCGCATGATCGCGGGCACGCGTGGTCCTCCCTCGAACGCGGTGCCTTTCCCTTCACGCAACGGACCCGTAGACCCGGCGTGATTCCCATAGTTGAGCCACGGCCCGTTGTCGCTCGTGTAGATCACGAGCGTGTCGCTCTCGAGGCCGTTGCGCTCCAGCGCAGAGAGGACCTGCCCGACCGACCAATCGATCTCCTCGATCACGTCTCCGTACATCCCCTGCTCGCTGTGTCCGCGGAACTTGTCGGAGACCCCGAGCGGCACGTGCGGCATCGAGTTCGCGAGATAGGCGAAGAAGGGGCGACCCGCGTTCCGGTCGATGAAGTCGACCGCGCGCTCCGCGTACCGCGTCGTGAGCTGGTCTTGATCAGAGAGCTCGTCGACAGTCTCGATCACCTCGTTGCCCTCGATGAGCGGGAGCGGCGGGTATTGGCTCTTGTTGCCCTCGGTGACCGGCACGCCATCGTAGTCGACGGGCCACATGTCGTTCGAGTAGGGCAGCCCGAAATACTCGTCGAAGCCGTGCTGCAACGGTAGGAACTCGCGACCATGACCGAGGTGCCACTTCCCGAACGCGCCCGTCGCGTACCCCGCCGATCGGAGCATCTCGGCGATGGTGGTCTCGGCAGGATTGAGCCCGACCTGGGCCCCGGGGCTCAGTGCACCGAGGATGGATACGCGCGGCGCGTAGCAGCCCGTCAATAGCGAGGCCCGGGAAGCCGAGCAGACCGCCTCCGAGGCATAGAAGTCGGAGAAACGCATGCCCTCAGCCGCCAGACGATCGATGTTGGGCGTGGTGAATCCGACGGCCCCATAGACACCCAGGTCCGCGTAGCCCTGATCGTCCGCGAAGATCAGCACGACGTTCGGGAGCCGCGCCTTCGTGCCCGATGCGCATGTTGTCAGCCACGACGGCACACCGAGCGCGATGCCCGCCGCGCCACTTCGCCGTAGGAACTCGCGTCTCGAATGCATCAGGTCAGCCAAACGAAGTCTCCACATGCGCGGCGGCCGCCAGCGCGCTGCCCACATCTCCACTCTGACCATCGCCGGAGATCTTGGAGAGCGAGGATGCGGCTGGAGTCACGCGGATGGGCACCGCACCGCTCACCTGCCCGGATGTGGCCGGCCGTCGTTAGGGCGCTTGAATTACCTATCCCTGGACCAATCGGATAGCTGACGCCTGGGTCGGCGGAGGCCTGCCCGACGGCGTAGCCTGGGGCGAGCACGAAAAGCATTGCCGTGCAGAAAACGATGGTGTGTCGCATGACTCCCTAGCGGGGGGTTGTCGGAGGGCGAGGCCAGCATGGCGCAGACGGAAAGTCCAGGCAAGGTTGCTTCACGCACCTCAACGCGGACAGGCACACCATGTCGCAACCAGTTCGGCACCTTCGCCTCGGCCAGACCGCTCCGTCGAGAGACGGCTCCGAAACCGACCCGTTCGTCTTCATGACGGTCCGTGCCGGCACGCTCATCTCGGGCCACCTCCCCTCACCGCGCGCGCCACACCCCTGCTCCGAACCCCACGACCGCCGACCCCGCGATGAACCCACCGGCCGCGACGTACATTAGCCCTGCTTCGGCGTCAACTTCGCGACGAGAGCCCGCCAGGCGAGCTGGTCGTTGAAGGCTGAGCCGAGATCGGGGAGCTCGGCCAGATCCTCGGCTGAAAGCTTCTCGGGCTCGGCTCCCAACTCCTTTAGGCGGACGGTCACGTCGAGCAGGACGTCGAGATCGACCGTGCGTACGGTCGCTTGCTCGACGGTTTCTCCTCCGACCACCACACCGTGACCGAGCAGCAGACAGGCATCGGATTCGGCCATGGCCGCGACGACCTCACGGGCGAGCTCGGGCCGCGTCACGAGGGCCATTTTCGGAAAGATCGG
>JAYZBT010000083.1:0-6069 GCA_036338615.1 Gemmatimonadota bacterium | reverse complement strand
GGGGCAGAGCAGCGGCAGCACCTCGTAGATGCGAGCCAGAAGGACGGCCCAATTGAACGAGGCTTACTGATAGGGTGCCTCCTTGCAGTAAAAGCGCGACGGTGGGCATTTTCCTTAGCCATCTGACTTTCGGACTTCCCCCCCACGGCTCAGAAAACATGACTTGGCTAGACGAGTTGAAGCGCCGCCACATAGGGCGCGTCTTCCTCGCTTACGCGGCCGCCTCCTTTGTGGCCTTGCAGGCTGCGGATGTAGTAATCCCAGCTCTGGGCTTGCCCGAGTCAGCGCTGCAATTCGTCATGGCCCTCGTAATCTTGGGCTTCCCACTCGCTATGGCGGTAGCGTGGGCTTACGACATCACGCCCCATGGCTTGGAGCGCACTGCCCCGCAAGATGAGGAGACCTCGGCGGGAGAGGAGCCAGAAGCCAAGGTGGAGGGTCGTTCAGTCGTAGCAGTTCCGGTGACTGGTAGACTTACACCAATACTGTGGACCCTCGTTATATGCACACTTGGGCTGGCCGCGTGGGGATGGCTCCGCCCCATCTCTGATTATTACGATTCATCATTTGACCTGCAGGTGCGTCGAGCGGAAATAGATTTGCCGGGCCTAACCGAACTGCGATCGTCGTGGAGAACGTTCGCCGCATCGGCAGACGGCACCACAATCGCATATCAGTCCTTCAGTGACGACAGTCAGGACATGGTGGTGAGAAGACTCGAAAACCTCACCGCTCAATCTGTAGCTGGCACGGCCGGCGGTACCGCACCCTTCTTGTCTCCGGACGGATCAACGTTGGGGTTCATCAGGGAGTCATCGCTTTATTCGGTATCACTAGACGGTGGCTCTCCCACGCGCATGGTAGCGGACTTGGAAGTCATGCTCGAGGGTAACCCCGCGTGGACTCCCGATGGGCGTGTTGTACTGAGCGGTTCGTTCGGCGGGCTCGTGTTGGCTACCAGAGGTCAGGTAGCCGCAGACACACTGACGCACCCCGAAGAATCGGTGAGACACATTGCACCCACTGTACTTCCGAATGGTCGCTACGTTTTGTTCACACTGGTCCCGAGCGTGCCGACTGAGAGTACCATAGCAGCCGTTTCGCTGGAAAGCGGTGAAGTACGAGTCTTGGTAGATGGGGGTGCAATGAACCCGGCCTACGCCGACGGGCACCTCTTCTTCTCACGGATGGACGGCTCCCTGATGACTGTCCCTTTTGATCCGGAGAGCCTGGAACTCTATGGAATGCCAATCCCGACGGGGGACCAGGTAAGCCAAACACGCTTCGGATTAGCCCACTTTTTCGCAGCTCCGGGCGCGGTGTTCTACGTGCCCAGACAAGAGAATCGCTTAACTGAATGGCGATTCCCCGGAGGCAGACACACTCTCCTAGAGGAAGCTGGAAGTTGGCATCACCCCCGCTACTCGCCCGACGGATCCCAGCTAGTCGTCGACTACACGGGTTCTGTGAGCACGGACCGGGACGTTTGGAATTTGGACCTCAGGGATCAGACTCTCTCTCGAGTGACGAGAATTGGCGATGCCCACGATCCGGTCTGGCTTCGTAATGGCGAAGAGATTTCGTTCTTTAGCTTTCTGTCCGAAGAAGGACCCTTAAAGGTGACTCGCGTGGACGGAAGCGGCGCCCCCGAAACCATTACCCTCAGCAATCCAGGTCGAACGATCGAACTGCAGGATCCGGGCATCTGGAACCTCGATGGCAGCGGGTACATAGGAGGCCTGCGTCCCGGGGGCACTCAGGGAGATATCTTCCTCTTCCCCATGGATGGATCACCGGCCATCCCGCTTGTGGACTCAGAGTATAACGAACACTCGCCGGCGCTCTCTCCCGATGGACAATGGCTGGCATTTTCAAGCGATGTGACTGGTCGCGGAGAGGTGTATGTGATCCCGACCGATGGATCGCAGGGACGCGTTCAAGTCTCGAACGGCAACGGCTCGGAGCCAGTATGGGGAAAAGACTCCCGAACACTATTCTACCTGGAACCAGAGGGGACAATGGTCCGAGTCATGACCGCCTCTCTGGACTTGCCGCAGAATATGGACGTGTTATCCCGCTCGGTAGCAGTACCCGCTTTGGAGCTGGAGGAATCTGATAATCACAGCAATTTCGATGTCCATCCCTCGGGTGATCGGATCGTTTTTGCCGAGCGACAACCCTCCACAGCTCTCGTGGGAATCTTCGGATGGCGCGGATTACTCGCGACTGAGGAACCTGGCTCATGACCAAGATGACGGCCCGTAGTCTATCACGCCGTTAACAAGAAGTACGGTGATGATCCGTGTCTAGCTCCCTCTGAGCCGGACCCGAGCAGCTTCGAATTCTGCCAGTATCCTAGGTGTAGCCACATCTCCATACGAGACGCGAACCTTGGCTTCTGCGGCATCAACAAGCGGCATCAACTCTTCAGCTGATCTTCGGAATGCATCAGCATCCACGCTTCCGATCGACTCGATCCATACCGGGCTAGTGTGAGCGAAGCTGTAGCTGTCTGCAGCGGGCCAGACTGTTTCACCCCCGCGAGCACGGACAGCCACCCAACCCGCAGTCGGGAGGTCTATGGAGCCCTCATAGCTGCGGCTTCCTGCTCCATCTATGGATAGGTATTTCAACCGCCCTTTGGGCTGAAGCGTAGGGGTGAGAGGTGTTACGGGATGGGAAGCGGAGGGAGAGGTGGGCTGGTCGTTCTGATCGAGGTCGCTGATCGAGTGGTGGTCGACAGGCGGATGATGGAATGGGACGCGGGGATGCTCCTCACCCTCGATGCGGACGGCCGCTAGCCGTGTCGGCGTGGCTGCCACTCGCGAGTGTTCCGACCAACCTCCGACGATTGATGTGCTCGTTGCTGCGGCGTCCAGGCTCGAGTATCACCGGATGGGTTCGTCATCCCCAGCCCGACCCCTCCTGGCCGAACGACCGCAACGCGGTCCCGACCCCAGCCGCCGCGCCTGCCAGCACCGTCGGGTAGAGCAGCGTCGCAGAAATCACCACGATCGCCGGCACACCCATGACGCCACCGAGCACGCCCGCGAGATCACCGACCGGTCCGTCGACGGCCGCGATCAACAGCAACGCCGCCCATCCGATGAACCCGGCGAACGCCGCGGTTCGGATCGGACGCTCCGAGATCCGCGCCAGCCCGACCGCGAGCCCGATCGCCGGGACCGCGAGCCAGCCGAATCCCCACGTGCCGAGCACTACGGCCGCTGCGGTCAAGACGGGCGCGATCATCGAGAGCCTTCAGGCGAGATCACCAGCCGGGCCCTCACGTGGCCGTCCGTCTCCAGAGACTCCGCCGACGCCGGATAACGCACCGCCTGCAGGGTACCGGCGATCCAATCATCGAGTCTGTCGGTGTAGCTCGAGCTGAGCGGGTTGCCGGACTGTCCACCAGGATACGTCGCGCGAACACGCACGTCGTCCCCGAGCTCCACGACCATGCGCCAGCTCGCCCCGTGTGTTCCACTCCCCGAGCTGGGGTTCAGAAGCCCCGGGCCACCTTGGATCTCGAGGTCGGTCCGGGAAAGGGCCGGCATGCCCACCAAGTGCATCACCTGGGCGAACCGGTTGTCACCCCAGCGCCATCCCGGCTGGCCGGCGCCGCCGATCTCACCTCCGAGCTCCGTCAGCGCGGTCTCGAGACTTTCGGCGAGGATCACGTCGCGCGTCTCGACCGGCTCCGTCGAGCGGTCGTCCCACCACGGGCTTGCAGGCTGTCCGAGTAACGCCCAGGTCACGTCCGTCGCCGGCGTGGCCACGCGCCGGCCGTCTGCGTCTTCGAGCTCGTCCCAGACGCGGTTCTGCAGCTCGGACATGGCGGCCTCGAAGAGCACGGCGCCGGTGTTTTCACGGTCGTACCTGAGATCCCAGGCAGCGAGCATGTCCGCTGCCTCCCGAAGGACCGCCCCATTGTCCGTCTCCGCCAGCACGGCCTCCGCCGCCGCCTGGAACGCGGGAGCGAAGTACTCCGCGCGCGCGCTCGACGGGTGGGTCTGGTACGACAGGAGGTCGTCGGCCGAGTGCCTCTCCTTCCCGCGGAGCAGTCCGTTGATCGTCAGAGCCCGCCACGGGCTCGGCCAGTCGCTACCGATGAAGGCGTCGTCCGCGTCGGGGTCGACGGGCTGCTGGTTCGCCGATGCCAGGTACCCCTGTTCGGGGTCGAGCTCCATCGGCACGCGGTCTCTGTAGCCGGTCCAGTCCGAGGCGCTCGTGGTCCCATCGTAGGCCCAGTCGCCCGTGGTGCCCTCTGGGCGAATCGGGTAGACCCCCTGTGACCGGATCGCGATCGAGCCGTGCCGATCCGCGACCAGCCCGTTTTGTGTCGGCGCGTACCAGCCGACCGTCGCCTCGAGCCACTCCCCGACCGAGCCGGCTGCATTCGCGCGAACGAGCGCCTCCACCTCCCCCTGCCCATCGAGCACGGTCCACCGCAGCGAGATCGGCTCGTCGTCGACGAAGCGAACGGGCCCTCGATGGGTGTGGTAGACGGTGTCGGTGAGGAGGAGCGCGCCGTCCGGTCCGAGGTATTCCTCCCGCCGGACCTCGAGGTCGCGCCATTCCCCATCGAGCGTGTAGCGAGTCGGCGTCTCGGTGTCGTCGAGCCGCTCCCGGTAGTAGTCGACAACGTCATGGCCAGTATTCGTGAACGTCCACGCGACGTCGCGGTTGAGACCGATCACGACCCCCGGGGTGCCCATGAGCGTCACACCGTAGACGTCGACCTCGTCGGGGACGACCAAGTGCGCTTCGTACCAAATGCTCGGCAGGGTCAGTTCCAGATGGGGATCGCCGGCCAAGATCGGGCGTCCGGTCGCCGACCGGCTCGGGCCCACCGCCCAGTTGTTGCTGCCGAGCACGGGGCCGTCGTCACCCCTGGACAGATCCATCGGGCCCATGACGCCGTCGAGCGCCGCGATCTGAATGGCGGCCTCGCGATCGGGCTCGCCCGGAGGGGGGATCCGTGCGGCCAGGACCCGCGGACCTTCGTGTGGCTCTATCGGCTCCTGTATGGGCGCGTTGATCGGGATGAGCGCGTCGGCCGCCACCTTCCCCACGAGCCCGGCGACGGCAGCCTTGCGGAACTCCGTGCTGCTATAGGCGAGCGTCCAGCCCATACGCTTCAGCAGGTACATGCTGTGGGCCGCCTGCCACTCCATCGGCTCGGCAGCGAGCAAGTGGTACTCGAGTGGCCAGTCGGCTCGCTCCAACGAGCCGATGTATGCGTTCACCCCTTCCGCATAGGCCTCGAGCACCGACACGAGCTCCGGCTGATCAACCAATCCAGCCCAGTCGCGCTCGGCCGCCCACGCGAGTCCGAGCGCGCGGGACTGTCGGTCCGCCTGCAGCGCGACTTCTCCCACGAGCTCGGTGAGCGTCCCGGCGGTGGCCCTCGCCTGGATCTCAAGCTGGAAGAGGCGGTCGCGGGCGACAACCCAGCCCTGAGCGCGGTACGCGTCGGTCGTGGACGAAGCGTAGATATGCGGAACACGCCGGTCGTCATATACGACGCTCACCTCACCCTCGAGCCCCGCCATCGAGATTTCCTCTTCGGCGGGGATCTCCGCATTCGCCGCGACACCCCACACGCCGTTTACGGGATCGAGGAAGGTGCCGAGCGGGGGCAGACCGGCGACCGGGCGCAGCCCAAGGTAGCCGGACGCACCGAGCAGCAATGCCGGGAGGAGGAGCTTGGTGGTTGGCTTCACACCGTGAGTCTACAGCGACGGTCGAGCCGAGTCACGGGCGAGCGACGACGGTTTCGACCGACTAGCCACCGGACCCACCCCCCGAGCCCCACACAAAGAATAAAGAATAGGTATTTCAACCGCCCTTTCGGGTGAAGAGTCGCGGTGCGAGCTGTTGTGTGATGGGAGGCGGAGGGAGAGGTAGGAGGTGGGGCTGTTCGGCTGGGCGAGTCGAGGTGGCCAAATGACTCAGGCTGTCGGGTAGGGCAGCGGGACCAGCCCCTTCAGTGGTCGAACTCGTGGGGCCGGGACTGGTCGAATACGAACACGGGGACTGGGTACCGCACCTTTGGTGCGTTCGGCC
>JAYZBT010000082.1:0-3327 GCA_036338615.1 Gemmatimonadota bacterium | reverse complement strand
GAAACGATCTCCATCATGGCCAGGTTGACCCAGCCCATAATGATGAGGTTGATGGGGATGGCCAGATAAGCGGCGCGGAAGCCGCGCAGGATCGCGGCCGGCTTGCCACCGTACCGTATCTCGCTGAACTCCGCGTCGGTGATGACGCCGGCACGCCGCCATAGACGCGCATAGAAAAAGACGGTCAGAATCCCGCTCATGACCATGTTCCACCAAAGCCAATTCCCGGCAACCCCATACTTCGCAACCAGCTCGGTTACGGCTAACGGAGTGTCCACAGCGAACGTGGTGGCAACCATCGAGGTGCCCGCCAGCCACCAGGGCAGCGAGCGCCCACCGACGAAGAACTCCGTGATCGACGAGCCGGCCCGCCGTGACATCGCGATTCCGATCGCTGTGGCGAACAGGAAGTACAGAGCGATAATCGCCCAGTCGAGAAGCGTCACGGAGCCCGCTTTTGGATGGTCTGATCGGTGATGGCGAGAACCGCCGCATCATGGACGGCCCGCCGCAATGGAATGTGCTTCTGGTTCTCTCGCGTCGGGTGCACGCGGTTGGTGAGCAGGATGACCCACAAGTCCAACTCGGGATCGAGCCAGATCGACGTACCGGTATACCCTGTGTGGCCGAACGCACCAGCGCTGATGTAGTCGCCACCGGAGGAACGCTCGGACGGAGTATCCCAACCGAGCGCACGCGTGGACGTGTCGTCGTAACGCGTCGTAAACATCTCGAGCACATCGCGCTCGACCAGCCTCTGCTGCTCGGCTCGGGCGACGGGGCATGGCTCCCCCGGAACCGCGCCGGGACGACACGACGGGGAGGAGCCTCCGTTGAGCAGCATACGAGCGAAGACCGAGAGGTCGACGGCGGTAGAGAAGAGACCCGCGTGGCCGGCGACGCCACCCATGGCGTCGGCGTTCTCATCGTGAACGCGCCCCCAGACCAGCTCGTGTCGCCAGGTCGTGTCCATCTCGGTCGCGGCGATGCGAGGTCGTAGGGTCGCATCGGGTCGATAGCGGCTCTCCCGCATACCGAGCGGCTGCCACAGGCGATCGCTCAAGAAGTCGTCCAGCGACTGCTGCGCGACCTCCTCGATGACCCAGGCCAGCGTCATGATGCCGATGTCGGAGTAGATCGTCTCCACCCCCGGATCAAGGTCGAGTGGCTCGTCGGCGGCCGCAGCCTTGTAGGCCGTGACGCCCGCGATGTCGTAGAACCAGCGACGGAAAGGCGGCAACCCGGTCCGGTGCAGCAGCAACTGACGCACGGTGATCTGGTTCTTGCGATCGTCACCTCTCGACCACCACGGCATATACGAAACGACCGGTGCGTCCAGGTCGAGAGAGCCGTCGCCGACCAGCATCATCGCCGCGGTCGTCGTGCCCACCACCTTGGAGACCGAGGCCATGTCCCACAGCGAGGTCGTCGTGACGGGCCGTCCGCTCCCGTAGGCGAGTTCCCCGAACGCCGAAAGCGAGACGAGTCGCCCGTGGCGTCCAATCGCTACGGTGGCTCCGGAAGCCGCCGAGTCGGCGAGCGCCGCCACGATAATCGAGTCGACCCGGGCCAAGCCCTCGGCGGACATGCCCACGGATGCCGGATCCGCGATGGACTGATCCTGCCCGAACGCGCGGCGATCACCGCGGGCTACGATGCCGGCCGCGACGAGTGGGTCGTCCACGGTACGCGTAGCGACGCGGGTCGTGGTCTTCGCCCGATCGAGGCCGTCGCCCATCTGGGCCAGCGGCGGAATCGGGATCGGGAGCCGGCCCGAGATCGCGTCCTCCCCGAAGATCGCGCGCAGGGCGGCTCGCTGCGGGACTTCGCGGTCGCCCCACGCAACCAGGTAGCTGCTGACGTCCGGCAGGGCCCTCACCAGATACGGACTCGCAAAAGAGATCAGGACAGTCGGCCTGCTTGTGGCCGTCTCGTTCACCAGAGCGCGCAGCGCCTCCGGCAGCGCGTCCTCACGGGAGCCGACGGACGGCGGCACGTATACGCTCACGATGACCCGATCGGCTGCCGCGACCGCATCGGCCGCCGCCGCGTACGCGGCATCGTCGCTGCGCTCGTCCAGGCGCACCTCTCTCGCCCCGGGTACCCGCTCGAGCAATCCTTGTGAGAACGCTCGACTCGCCCACAACCAACTCGAGCGTGCATATCGCACGTGCACGGTCTGAACCGGCGCGTCGGCGCTGAAGGGCACGAGAGACGCGTCGTCGCGGACGAGCGTGATCGAGCGAGTCGCTGCCGAATCTGCGAACGCGAGGTGGGCGCCGGACCCTACGACTTCGTCCACCGCGTCGAGAGAGACGAAACGATTCTGGTGAAGGCCGAGCTCGGCTTTCATCTCCAGGAGCCGACGTGCGGAGTTTTCCAAGCGCACGCGTGTGAGCCGCCCTTGGCGCACGGCCTCCACGACCGCACCGATCGCGGCGGGCACGTCCTTGGGTGACAGGATCACGTCGGCGCCGGCCACGACCGCGCGCACAGAGGCCTCACCGATGCCATAGGCGTCGGTGATCGCCCGCATGGTGAGCGCGTCCGTGAAGAGCACGCCGTCGAACGCGAGGTCCGCCCGTAACAGACCCGTGAGGATTTCCGGCGAAAGAGTCGCAGGAGGGCCGTCCGGGCCGAGTACGTTGGGCAGCGCCACGTGGGCGGTCATGATCGCGTCGACGCCTTCCTGGATGGCCAGGTCGAACGGGACCAACTCGACTGAGTCCAGACGCGCGCGGTCCGCCTGAATCACAGGAAGCCCAATGTGCGAGTCGACCGAAGTGTCCCCGTGCCCGGGGAAGTGCTTGCCTGTCGTATAAGCCCCGCCCTGCTTGGCACCCCGTATGAAGGCGGCACCCAGGCGGGCCACCAAATCGGGGTCGGCCCCGAACGAGCGGCTCGCGATCACCGGATTGTCCGCATTGTTGTTCACGTCCAGGACGGGCGCGAACAACAGGTGCACTCCGCTCGCGCGGGCCTCCGCGGCCGTAATGCGACCGTATTCGTATGCGAAGCGCTCATCCCCGATCGCGCCGAACGCCATCGTCGGTGGAAACGCGGTGCCTCCGCCTTGCGGCAGCATGGACGGCAACGCATACGAACCGTTGATGCGCATGCCGGGCCCGCCGTTCTCGAAGTCGGCGGTGACGAGCAAGGGGATCTGCGCGCGCGCTTGTAGCGCGTTCAGCTTCGCCACATAAGCGTGCGGCGTCCCGATCGAGGGAGACACACCACCGATCCCGTCCTGGACGACCCAACGCTCCAGCGGCTCGAAGTCGGGGCTGCTGGGCGAGACGTACCCGCCCGGTATCCACTCGATGACCA
>JAYZBT010000081.1:0-12535 GCA_036338615.1 Gemmatimonadota bacterium | reverse complement strand
GCATTGGGCGGGGAAGATGCTCGCGGCACTGGGTGCACCAGCTTGCCGGGTAGCCAGGCTCCGAAGTTCAACTGATCGGACCGCAACTACTCCGAGCAGCCTCACGAAACGGGCCCCGGGCATCGCCCCCGGGCCCGTTTTCGCGCGCAGGCGCGAAGTCGACCGCTTGCGCTACTGCCACAGGCGGGTCGTTGGATGGAACGCCGCCCAGGCACCCCAGAAGGCCGTATGGGTCTGCTCGATGGGTAGCAGGCGTGCCCCCCCCGTCCAGGGGGCCCGACGTAGCCCTCCCTTCAACGTTCCAGCGGCTTCCGGTCTGCTCGTCCTCGAAGCCCGACGTAGTAGCGCGGAGGGTCAAGGGTTCTCCGCTCTGGGTCACGGGCCGAAGGGCCGTCCCGCCTTGGGCGTGGTCGCTCCACAGGACCAGCGCGGCATCACCCTCGTACACGAATTCGGCGACTTGGAACGACCCCTCCCTTTCCATCAATGCGCCGAACGGGAAGGCTATGCCCGGGTCCGGTCGGGCCGCCCGGTCGCTAGATCCGAAGCGACAGGCAACATGGCGTCGGACTCGGAGGAGCATCGGCGGGGTAGTGGCATGGTGTCGCTCAACGGTGTCTATTGCAGGTTGTAGTCGCTTCTGTTTGTCTGGACCGCGAGGTGATCTTGATGATCCTCTACCGCCGCCCCGCCGCACTCGCTGGCCCGGTCATTGTCTTGATCGCCCTCGTGCTCGTCCCTTGGGCCACGCTCGAAGCTCAGGAAGTGGGCTTCTTGGTCGGCACCGTGCTCGACGAGCGCAACAAGGAGCCGCTCCCGGGGGCGACCGTTTCGATCGTAGGCACGAAGTTCATCGTGACCACGGACGAAGAAGGATGGTTCCAATTCGAGGGCCTGCCCGCCGGGGCGGTTACGATGAAGACATCGATGACCGGCTATGCCTCGGTCGTTGAGACACTCGTGGTCTCGGAGCCCGAGTTGGGGTTCCTACAGGTCTGGCTCCGGCCGGTCGACGCTCTTTTGGAGGAGATCCTCGTGAGCGTCGGTAGAGGCCGCGGCGAACCCGGCGCAGTAGAGCGAGAGGCCAGGCCTCAAGACACCTGGCGAAGCGTACTCGAGCTCATCGAGCAGGAGGTTGCGGGCGTGGAGGTCCGAAGGGCGGGCAGCAACGTCGGCACGGGCGCCAGCATCGTGATCCGCGGCGTGGGATCGTTTGAAAACACCGACCCCGTGATCTACGTGGACGGAATCCGCATCGACGACTCGGCCGGCACACTGCGGGCCATGCACGCCCTGGACCTCATTCCCGCCGAGGTGGTAGCGCGCGTGAGAGTGATTCGCGGTCCGTCCGCAGCGGCCGCTTATGCCTTCGGTGCCAACGGGGTCATTCTGATTGAAACCAGGAGGGGAGGACGGTGATCACTTCGCGCGATTCGAGGCTCATGCTACGGGCCATTTGTACCCTCGCGCTCGCGGTCACGCTCACGAGCTGTGCGCAGCAGAGCAGGCAGCTCGAGAGTCCGTTCAACGGGCCACGAGAAGAGGCCGACCAGGCCGTGCGGCTCACCGTCGAGAACAACGACTTCCGTGACGCGACCATCTACATGTACTGGAACGGAATGAGGAGCCGGGTGGGCAGGGTGACGGGCAAGACCAGCAAGACGTTCACCGTGGAGTGGCGGTCCGAGGAGGCGCAGTTGGGGGCGAATTTTCTCGGCCGGGGTGGTTTCCGGACCGAGACCATCGGAGTCGACCCGGGTGACCATCTGAATCTCGTCATTCCTGTGGGCTGAGCGGAGACGCGAAGTCCAGATTCTCGGTGATGCGCGTGCCTTGGCTCGCCAGGCCGTCCAGGTACGCCTGGATCCGCTCTAGAGCCAGCGCGAAGTCGGAGTTGTCGATGTTCAGGTTGAGCAGGTCGATGTACCACGGCGCCTTCAGCTCGGATTTGACATAGGCTTCGACGATCGCGCCGGCGATGGGCAGGGTCGTGCCTTTCGAGGCATCGTACACGTCGCGGTCGCTGGCATTGCGCAGCTTCTCCATCTCCTCGAGGTGCAGCCGTTCGTAAAGCTCGATTGTGAAGAGGTCGCCCGCTTCGACACCGGTCTCGGGATCGTCTTCGGTGAGCTGCCCCTGCTTGTGTAGCCATTCCCACAGGATGCTGAGCCGGATTTCGCCCGTGGCGGCGTCCTCCATCAGATACAAGACGTCGGCGTCGCCGAAGAAGTCCGCTGGCTTGAGCGCCGCCGCCTGCATGCCCTGGCCGAAAGCGTTGCCGTACTGCAGTGCCACGCTTAGAAGGTTGCGGGCGCCGCGAATGGTGCGCGGAGCCGGCTCGAGCAGGAACAAGTCTGCTGCATCCTGTTGGGTGTAGGTAAGTCGCGGGAATGAGCGGCCGGCCGGGTTGGAGTCCCCGATGTCTTGCCACACCGGACGTACGATGTGCACCATCTTCCAGTGCGCCACCCATTTGCCGCACGCGCCCTCACGCTGCTCGCGGCGGGCGCCCTCGAGTGCCCGCCTCATGCCGTCTTCGACGCCCTTGGCCGAGCCGACCGGAATGTTGGGCTCCATGCCGCCCTGCCAAAGCGCGAAGTTGCCCGCGCGGTCGGGCGTGTTCGTCGCTCGGCGCACACGGTCTTCATACACGCGCATGTACCCGTAGGTCATGCCGATGGACTCGATATTGGGGTCGATGAAGCTCAAGTCCCAACCCAACGCGTCTGCCACGGAGTTGATGTAGTCCCAGCGACCCGTGTTGTAGCCCACGAAGTGCTTGCCCAGCGCGGCGCGGACCTCCATGAGTTGGAACGACAACTCGACCTGCTCGACGAGCACGTAGGCCTTGATGGTGCCGAGCTCCAACCCCAGGTGACGCTCGAGCGCGGACAGCACTTGGTCCCACACAGCTGCTTCTTCGGCGGTTTGGATCTTCGGCAAATACAGCACGATGGAGTGCCCTGCGGCGAGCAGCGTATCGTGGTTGTTCACCACGAACAGACAGGCGTCCACGATGGACGCCGAGAAGCCGGAGCCGTCCGTGTTTCGGATGTGGCGGTCGTCGAGGTGCAGTCCGCGCGCGCGAAAGATGATCGTGGTGAAGTCCAGTTGCTCTCGCCAATCGCGGACGATGTCGCGGCCGAAGAAGCCCCGCGACCATCTGTTCATGTCGGCAGCCACGCCTTCTGCGGCCCGTAGGAACAACCCGTCGCGGGCGAGCGCGAGCGCGAGGTTGCGCTGGTTGTCGAGGGCCATCGTCTGGGTCTGACCGAGCGCGTCCTCGCCGTCGAACATCCAACCATCGGCACCGCTCAGAAGGGCATATGCCACATTCCTGATCGATCGCTCTATCGTCGTGTGCGGTTTGGCTGCGGGCCCCGTCCCCTGGATCCACTGTCGCTGTAGGTCGTGCGGGATCTCGCTGCCCACGAAGTTTCCGTCGCGGGCGTCCTGAACCTTGATGCTGGTACGAGGGATCGTGGCGTCCGCATCGAGGAATGCGATGCGGCGGTGCTCGCGGTGGCGAGACATTCGCCGTTCCATGCGCGACGCCATGACCGCCTTGCGATCATCGTCGAGTCCGGCGAGCGCCTCGATCGCAGCCAGTGCTTCTGCGGTGTAGACGTCGGAGTACTGCCCCTTCAGGCCGGCGCGAACCTCTACCGCGCGGGTTCGTCGAGATTGGTCGCTGGACTCGTCCGGCATCGGTGTTGTCTCCCGAAACGGGTGTCTTCCTGTCATGCGCTACGGTCGTTCAACCCTTTCGCTCTTCGTGCTGGCCTTGCATGCCTCGTGCGGCGGTGCCGCCGTCTCGACGGCTCCAGGTGACGATAGCGAAGAACCCCAGATGGAGCGCATCATCAAGCAGTTGCCATCGTTCAAGGCGGACATTCAAGAGATTCTCGTGTGCAGCAGAATCCGAGAGCCAGTTCTTGCTCGTCAAGCCGCTCGACGCCATGAACAGCTACGTGATCATCAGGCTGGAGAACCGACAGACGGTCGGCCTGCAAATGCCTGGCGACGGCGGCCGGCTCGACAGTATCGACCTCACCAACCTCGAGAACTGGATCAACAACGGCGCTCCGAACAACTGATCCGTGCTGGAAGGCTGCCGAAGAGGCTCGCGGTCAAGGCAGCACTTCGTAGCGATACGCCGTGGCTCGCCCTTTGAACGAGACCGTAAAAGGCTCGTCTTCTCCGTCAGGAGGAGCGACAACCGTGAGGGTTTCGCCCCCCAGAGTTCCTTGGTCGCTGTAAAAGGTGAATCTCAAACGGAAGGCGGTGCCGGGGGCCGCTCGGTTCCCGACAATGCGTCCCTCGACCGTCGTCTCAGCACCGGACGGGCGTAGTTTCAACTCCTCCAGATAAACCGGAGCTTCGTCCGTGCGCCCCAGCCCGCTGCGGGCGGCGTCTTCATCACCTGCCTCCAGATGCGCCCGGGCCGTGATCAACCCGGCGATCTCGCTCAGTGGGTCCAGTTCGATGAGGCGCTCCCCGGCCGCGGCCACCGCCTCCCAATCCTCCGCGGCGAAGAGCGAGTTGGCATAGTTGAACCAGGCGTCGCGCGAGTTGGGCTGCAATTCGGTCAGGCGCAAGAATGCTTGTCCGGCGCCGAAAAAGTCACCCGAACGAAACAGCGCGACCCCGAGGTTGCGGGCCTGAGTGGCCGCGATCGTAGTCGAGGAGAGCAGAGCGGTATAGATCTCCGCGGCCTCCGTGTGCCGGCCCTGGCCCGAGAGAGTCGCCGCCAGGTCGCTCTGGGCGTCGAGATTTCCAGGGTCACGGGCGAGTCGGCGTCGGAGCAGAGGTTCCGCCTCCGCGAACCGGTTCGTGAAGAGGAGGAGCCGTGCAAGGCTCTCTTCGATTCCGGCGCTTCTTTCCTCACGCTCCCGAAGGGCCTGCTCGGTCAGTAGTCGCGTGGCGGGTAACCGCTTCAGTCCCGCCAGAGCTTGCTGGTAGAGCTCGATCGCCTCGGGGTACAGGCCCTCTCCCGCAAGCAGAATCGCGAGGTTTCGGTGGGCCTCCGGCCGCAGGTCGTAGATCTGGGCCGCTTGCTGCCACGCCTCGGTCGCATCGTCGAGCTCCCCGAGATTGAACGCCCCCAGGCCTTCGTTGAGCGCGCGCGCCCAGGCCGCAGCGCGCTCGGGTTCGACCTCCAGCTCATATGCGGGGTAGATACGTTCCGCCCGATCGAACATCGAGCTTGCTTCTTTCAGTGTCCCGAGACGCGCGTAAGCTACGCCGGCGAGATAGTAGTGGATCGCATTCAGTGAATCGGTCCGGATGCCGTCGAGCGCCAGATCGAGTGCGCGTTCAGGGTTGTCGCGGCGCAGGTAGAGGATCCCGGTTTGAGATTGTCGAGTCTCGACGGGTGGGACGCCAATCGGGTATACGAACCCAGTTGGCGATACCACGGGTCCTGCGGGGCCTCCGCCCGTCGCACACCCTCCGAGCAGAAGGATTGCCGTGAAGAACAGCGCGGTGTGGCTGCTCCTGAAGCGAGGGCTGTCGAAGGCGGCGACTAGCACGGACGGACTACCATGGAAAATTGACGGCGAAAACGACGGAACGTGAAACCGCTACGCCGTTGTCACGGGCTGGACGGAACGCCACGACTTCGTTGAATAGAGCGAGTGCGGCCTCGTCGAGGTCCGGCCGTCCGCTGGATTCGGCGATCTCTGCCCACTCGACTGAGCCCTTCCTGTCGATCCAGAGGGTCACACTTACGCGCCCGGCGACCTCGGGATCCAGCCTTCTGAGCCTATAGGTCCGCGCCATGAAGTCGGTGACCTCCGTGGGGTTCTGGAGCATCACCCAGGCCGACAAGAACGAGAGAGCCAACTCGGGCCGGAGCGCCGACAGACGGTCCAGGTCCAGTGAGCTCGGATCCGTCGAAGCGGTGAGGTCCGCGATCGAGGGCCGACCGCCGATCAGGATCGATTCATCGGCCACACCAGACGGATCATCACTGGAGTCCTCAGGCTCGAACTCCGGTTCGGGCTCGCTCTCAGCGATCGTGGGCGCGGGCAGCCTGCTACTCCCCAGGCGCGAGCGAAGGGCTGCAAATCCTTCTGCTCGGTCGCCGCCCACATCAGCCGTCCCGTCCGCGATGCCTGGTTGTACCGGAGTCTCACCGGCCTCGTCGCTCACCGGCGCGGCGAGGGGAGTCTCGGCTCCGAGGCTGGGAAGGGCACCGCCCTCGGGGACCCAAACGAGGCGAACAGGCTGCGAGGGCAAGAGATCCGGTGCAATGAAGGAAACACGCCACGTTGGGCCGAGCACGAACAGCACCGCGTGTGCCGCTACGGCCATGAGAGTGGACAGGGCCAGCCGGACACTCCACTGCGCCTTCCAACGTTCGTTGGCGCTCGAGAATCGTCCTTTTCGCGGAGCCTGGTTCCGCGCTGGTAGCCTCATCGCGTGTCTCCTGAACCAGTCAGGGTACGCGGCGTCAGCGAGCGAGCGCAACCTTGGGAGTGTCTGTTGGAGATACCGAGCGTCGATTTCCGCCGGCGCCTCAAGAACCGGCAGGACGCGGCAGCACGCCTCCGGGGGCACCGAAATGGACGGCCAGGCCCTGCGCCTCGAGTTCGACGTCCGGGCGCGGCACCGCGAACGTCCCCCGCTTCGCTGAATAGTAGAGCCACCCCACCTCGTCGGGCGGGCGGGCCCGCGCGAACGCCTCGGCCCCTTCCAGAGCGGCCAGCCATTTCTGCTTTGCGGCCACGAGGTCCACGGGCGCCGTAAGATCTAGGCGATCGACCTCTTCCGACCGGTGCCGGCCCCGCCTCTTGAGTAGCTCCAAGAGTGAGAGAGGCGTGAAGCCGGGATCCTTCCCGACCGCAGCCCAGTTCAGCGCCGCCAAGTCGAGGATTCGGTCGTGAACGAACAGGATGTCGACGAAGTCACGAGGTTCGTCGCGTCCTGCCAACGCGAGCGTCTTGTTCACCGCGAGGTCGATCTCGTGCAGCAAGTATCCGCCGAGTGGATCACGCACGGGCGGCATGAAACGCCACGCCGAATCGTGCGCCCAATCGATCTTGGTGGCGTGCTCACCCTTGGCCACGGTCGCCCGTACGAAGCCAGGCTGGCTGATCTCGACCCGAAGCGTGTACCCAGCATCCTCCAGCAGCCCGGTATCCTCACTGAAAGCGGTCGAGACCCGGTCGGCCGAATCGTGGAAGAAGTCCAGGTCCTTGCTGTAGCGAAGAGAGTTGGCAGCAAAGTGCAGCGCCGCGCCGCCCGCGAGATAGCTGTCCGGAGCCCGCGTCTGAGCGACCACCGCGAGCAGTTGCGCCTGAAACGCGGTCAGCGGCACAGTGCCGTCGCGACCCGCCACGCCTCGCGCCCTCCGTTCTTCATCAGCGTCTCGGCCACCCACGGCACGTCATCCCTCGAGATCGTCAGATCTGACCGGTATGACCAGAAGCACGACGTGTGGAAGCGCCGGTACGCGCGTCGGGCCTCCCTGACTCGAACCATATCTCGCGCGGTCCCCGGATCCAGCGTGCGCCGGCTCTTGCGGCCGCCGATACGCCCGATCGTAGCCAAGTAGTCACGGGTCGAATCATCCATGCTCTAACGTAATCCGCTTACGTTCCAATCGCAACGCGGCGGTTCGACGCTCGATCTGGTCGGAGGCCGGTACCAGGCACCGCAACCGCGAGAACGCGCGCGCGCAGAGCATCGGGCTTGCGCACCTCGCACCGAGGGGTCACGATCGGAACGTAGCTGTGATGATCCGGCCCCTCGGGAACGGGTCGATCCGTCGGTCGAACTCGGAACGGAAGACTACTATGATGAACGACAAGCGCTGGCGGCTGCCTCGACCGTCACACTCGCTCTGGTTGACGATGGCGCTCGCGGTGCTGGTCTCGGCGCCGACTGCGGTCGTGGCGCAGGGACCGGGTACCGAGGGCGGGCAATGGACGTACCTCGGCGGGGACTCGTGGCACACACGCTACACACCGGCCGCCGAGATCAACGCCTCGAACTTCGAGAATCTCGAAGTCGCTTGGCAGTTTCAGGCGGCGAGCTTCGGTCCGAGCACCCCTAAGTCGACGGGCACCTACATCGGCGGGAAATTCATCACGGTCACCGGCGAACGCCGTCACGTGGTCGCGCTCGACCCGGCCACGGGTGAGCTCTTGTGGAGCTTCACCGAGCCGAACACCGAGCGCTATCAGTATTCGATGCGCAAAGGCTACGGCAAGGGAGTCGCCTACGGCGAGGTCGACGGCAGAGGGGTCATCTTCATCACGACCCCAGGCTTCTTCCTGCACGCGTTGGACGCGGAGACCGGACAACCCCTCGAGAACTGGGGCGAGGGCGTGGCGATTCCTGGGTTCCCGTCCTCGGGGACCGTGGACCTGGTCGCGGACCTGATCCAGGACTGGGGCCCGTGGGAGAACCTGAATCAGGAGTACGACCCCTATCAGGGGATTCCCCTGGAGATCGGCTACATCACGGCATCGGCGCCGCCGATCGTGGCGAACGGCGTGGTCGTCGTCGGGAACTCGGCCGAGCAGGGCTACAACCAGACGCGCAAGGAGATGGTGCCGGGCGACATCATGGCGTACGACGCGGCGACCGGCGACCTGAAATGGAAGTTCCACGTCATCCCGCGTCCCGGCGAGTTCGGACACGACACTTGGGAGAACGACGCCTGGCAATGGACCGGCGACGTGTCGTCGTGGGCCCCGATGTCGGTCGATGAGGAACTCGGCCTCGTCTATATCCCGACGAACGGAGCGACCATCGACTACTACGGTGGTTTTCACCCGGGCGACAACCTCTTCTCCACCACGCTGATCGCTCTGGACATCGAGACCGGTGAGCGGAGATGGCACTACCAGATGGTGCACCACGATATCTGGAATTACGACACGCCCACGGCCCCGATCTTGATGGACGTCAACGTCGACGGCAGGGACATCAAGGGAGTGTTCCAGGTCACCAAGCAGGCGTTCGTATATGCGCTCGACCGCGAGACAGGCGAACCGATCTGGCCGATCGAGGAGCGCGCGGTCCCGCAGTCGAGGGTACCGGGTGAGACACTGTCGCCGACGCAGCCCTTCCCGAGCAAGCCGGCGCCATTCGACCTCCAGGGGCGCACGGAGGACCACCTGATCGACTATTCGCCCGAGATCCGCCGACGGGCGCTGGAAGTCGCACGCAACGGTAATCTGTTCGTGCCGTTGTTCAATCCGCCCACGCATGTGGGTGACCCTGCCGGACCGGCGAATATCTGCCCCGGCGGAGGGGGCGGCGCGAACATCACGGGCCCGCCTGTCGCCGACCCGGTGGAAGGCGTGCTTTTCGTGACCTCGACCAGCGGGTGCTCACCCGCCTATCTGGGGCCAGGAGTCGAGTCGCCCCTGGACAGCGACAGACAGACGGGCGTGACGCACTCCGAGTTCTCTCGCGCGACCGCAGGCGGCGGACGCGGACGCGGAGGCGGTCCACCGTCGACCATCGACGGCCTCTCCATCTGGAAGGGACCGATCGGGCGCATCGTGGCCATCGATCTGAACACCGGCGAGCACCTCTGGACGATCCCGCACGGCGACGCCCCGGACGACCAGCAGGAGTTCATCCGCAACCACGCGCTGCTGCGCGGTATCGAGGGCGTCCCGACCAACCAGGGCCGGAGAGGGCACGCCGCGATGGTGGTATCGCCCACACTGCTCCTGGCTTCCGGCCAGACGAGCGACGGCACGCCTCACCTGTTCGCGATCGACAAGCAGACCGGCGAGCGCGTCGGAGCAGTGGAGATACCGGGCGGGTCCCGGTACGGCATGTCGAGTTGGGTTCACGAAGGAAGGCAGTACGTGATCATCCAGCTCAACGACGGCCTGGCGGCGATGGCGTTGCCGCGCTGACGTCGATCTGAAGTCGATGAGGGAGCCTCGGGCTCGGAGCGCCACAGCTCCGGCCCGGGGCTTTTCTCATCGGGCTCCGTGTGCTACTCCGATGCGCTGGCTCCGTTGCTGCGGCGCGATGTCCCGCGCCTCGAGCCCATTCAGCCCGTCGATGATCTTCGCGTAGGCGCGGCCGATCTGCTCCAGACCGACGGCCGGGATCCACTCGGGTGTGTCCTGCTCGGTGTGTTTGATCTCGGGCGACGTAATCACCTGCATGGACGCTACATCGCGGGCCATCCTCCCCATCTCACCGGACGCACCCGGCTCCAGATCGGCGGTGACTCCGACGTTGAATCGGTTGAACGCATCGAGCACCACATCCAACGCGGACGGACTGCTGTACAGCCACCAGCGCATGGGAGAGACCGCGTTCATCATGCGTAGCTCAGGGCCCCAGTACTTCGTCCTGGTCACCGCGACGTGCTCCAGGTTGATCGCGAACACGGTGTTCGCCAGGGCGGTCTCCCTGTTGTCGTGCAGCCAGCTCGTGCCCGGTCCGCCGTGGTGGCCCACCGAACCCAGGAACCGAATCGTGCGCCGTCTCTGCGCGCGCGGCACGTTGGCGAAGTGCTGCACGAGACCCATCATAACGGCCAAGCCCGACGCATTGTCGAGCGCTGACTGGAAGTATCCGTCCATATGAGCAATGACGAGGATCTCCTCGTCCGAGGTGCCTGGCAGGGTGCCCCAAACGCTGGCTGCGGAAAGGTCACCTACCATGTCGGCCTCCATGCGCAGCCTGACCGTCACGGACTCGCCTCGACCGAGCATGTCGCGCAGCCGCATTCCATCCGCGTAGCCGACGTTGAAGCCCGGCCTATCGCCGGTCCGCTGCCAAACCGCGAAATTGTCCGAGATGCCGTACACGATGCCCACGGCGCCGGCACCGTTTTCGAAGGCGCGCGCCACCGCGCCTTCGGTGCGGAGCGAGTGCCGGAGCGTGCCCGGCCGTGGAATGTCGTGAATCAACACCGCTCTACCTCGGACGTCCCGTCCCAAGTAGTCGGCGTTGCTGCCCATGCCGACCCAGACGAGCTCGAACTGCAAGCCACCGGCCGGGGTCGATGCCGCGCCTTGCGGCGGACAAGCGGACTCCAGAGTGAACGCCCCGCCTCCCGAGGCGAACGTCACCTCCCAGCTGCGCGGATTCCACTGCGGCCGCAAGTCGAACGCCTGCCGGTGCACTTCTTCCAGCCCACTCTCTCGGAAGTACCCCTCCACCCAGTCCTGGGTGGCCTCGTGACCGGCGGTACCGACGTTACGACCCCAAAAAAGATTGCCGGCGTCTCGGTCGGCCAGGGAAATCGCGTCCACCTCCAGCAACATGCGCTTGAGGCTCTCCCCCCGTATGTCGCCGTACCGGGCGTCCTCGGGCCGTAGCGGTATGCGGATGAACGCGTCTTCACGCACATCGCCCGAAGCGTCGAGCAACGGCTGTCCCAACGGGTTGGGCGGCGCGTTCTGCACGGCCGAGAGCGGGCTGCAAAAGGCGAGTAGACCGAATAGGGTCCAGCGACGAAGAACACGCTCGAAAGCCGGCATGGAGAGTCCTCACTCAGGGTCGGACAGGTGTCATGCGTAGCTAGCGTACGCCGTGCGCGCTAGAGTGGCCCGATGGGCCTCCAAGACGGAAGGAAGGAGCAAGTCATGCACTTCGCCACAAAGGGGCGCCGGTACCACGCCACCGGCATTCGCTGCGCCCTGCTACTCGTCGCGGCGGCGCTCGGTGCGCTTGCGACCAATGCCAGCCCGGACCAAGCCACTCCCGTCCAGGCAGCGTGGTTCGGTCTCCCTCTACCGCCGGGACTTCAACCGCATGCCGCGCCCGCCATCATCGGCGACCGCGGACCGGTGCCGGCCATCGTACCGCCGGGTGAAGAGCGGCACCGCGAGCTCGAGGGCGCCCGGGTCCGGATGGACCTCGAGCGCATCGTCGCGTTTTCCGTACGGAGCCGCGAGCGCCGCGAGGTGGGAGACGGGCAGCTCTGGGGCCGCATTTCCGGATTCCCCTCCGGCACGGAGACGATGGCGTGGGCCGCCGAACGGTTCCGGCAAGCGGGTATCTCCGACGTTCGCGTCCAGACATTCGACCAATCCGCGGATGCGTCGTTCTGGATGCCTCTGCGCTGGGCCGTACGCCTCCTGGGCGACTCACGATTCGGCGCGGGGAGTGAGGACGTAACCTTCGAGACCGCGATGCCTCTGTCCCCCTCCGAGATCGCGGGAGGAAGCATGACCGCGCCCCTTGTCTTCGTGGGGACCGCCAGTCCCGCCGAGCTCGTGCACATCGACGTGAGCGGCAAGGTCGCCGTTCAGCACGTGACGCCGCAGGCGCACACGGTCTTCGAGAGGAGTCCGACCGTTCAGAGGGCCCAAAACCTCGCGAGCCGAGGAGCGGTCGCGGTGCTCAACGTCGTAGACCAGCCCGGCAATGGCAGGGCGCGGGACTTCAGCAACTGCGGGGGCCCCTGCTTCAACCTGGGCGGGAGGGATGGGGCGTTTCTGGAGCGTGTCATGGACTCGGCCGCCCAGGCCGGGACGCTCCCCGAACTACGGGTTCGAATCGACATGGAGACCGAGCGCCGATCAGGACTCTCCGCGAGCAACGC
>JAYZBT010000080.1:0-4722 GCA_036338615.1 Gemmatimonadota bacterium | reverse complement strand
AGTGCCGGTCGAGCGCGAAGCGGGGCTCTGCGTCGACGACCGCGGTACCATCCACGTAGACGACCACGTCACCGGCGACGCCGCCTGTGTGGCCGAATACCGGAACGCCCGGGATCGGCGTGGACGCCGCCCAACGATTCGCGGCCGGATCGAAGATCTGTACGTCGGAGACGTTGTCGGTGTCGTGCCATCCAGAGACGAGGACGATCAAGGAATCCGCCCACACGCCCGCGACCGCGTCGTCGGTGGGGATGGGTATGTCGGCGGCGCGACTCCAGCGCCCACTCATCGGATCGTACACATCGACGTTCGGGAGCGAGCGTTCCGCCCCATTGGCCGCCACGGTATAGCCACCGATGACGTAGATGAGGCCGGCGACGACCTGCGCTGTAGACGCGAGTCGGCTGGGCCCCGGGACCGGGTCGATGGGCGTCCAAGAACCGGTACCCACATCCCAGCGATGCGCGGCGTTGGTGACACCGCTCCATGTCTTGCTCGCGTCCAGCCCTAGGAAGGAGAACACGACGATCGATCCGTCGAGCTCGACCGCGGCCACCGCGTTGTTCGTGACCGGGGCCGGGAGCGGGGGGCCAGCGTGCCAGATCACTGCGCGTGCATCCTCGCGAGCGAGCTCTGTGTCGCACGAAGCGAGAAGCAACGCGGCTGCCAGGAGGGCTACGCCGGGGCCGATCTCACCGGTACGTGTCAGTATAGCCGCCAATCGTTCAGGAGATGGGCGCCTTGAGCTTGCGGTCGAGGAAGTCGAGGGCGGCCTCGTACGCGGCCACCCAATTTCTGTGAAGAAGGAAGCCGTGGACTTCATCGGGAAAGATGAGCTGTTCGAACTCGACACCCCGTCGGGCGAGCGCTTCTGCGACGTCCACGGTCTCGCTGAAGGGTACGTTGCGGTCGTCGTCGCCGTGGATGAGCAATACCGGCGACCGCCATCCGTCCATGAACGCCATGGGCGAGGACTCGTATGCGACACGGCTGAACTCGGGGTAGTCCTCAGGCTCGTACGACGGACGGAAGCCGGTCATGACCACGTTCCAGTCGTGCACGCCGTGCAAATCGACCCCGGCGCGAAACAGGTCTGATGCGCGCGCTAAGCCGAGCGCGGTGAGATATCCGCCATACGATCCTCCCCAGAGGCCGATGCGGTCGCCTTGCACATCGTCACGACCCTGCAGGTAGAGCCCCGCCCCCAACACGTCGGCGAATTCGCTGGCGCCGGTCGCGCCATAGTTTTCCGCCTCTCGAAACTCCATCCCGTAACCGACGCCGCTCCGGTAGTTCACCGCCAGCACGACGTACCCAGAGGCCGCGAGCAGCTGGTTGAACGCGTAGGCATTGTGGTAGTAGCCGCGATGGTGGAAGCCGAGCAGCATCTGTCGCCGCGAGCCGCCGTGGAAGAAGAGCGCCGCAGGGTGTCGCTGACCCGGCTCGTGGTCGGGCGGCAGAAAGAGCTGCCCATGGATCTGCATGCCGTCCGAAGCGGTGAAGATCACTTGTCGCGGCACGACGAGCTGGTCTTTGGGGAAACGGTCCATCACTTCTGGGCTCACCCGAGTGCGGCTGCCGCCCACGATCACCTCGGTATGAGAGGGCTCGTTGGTGCTGGACGCATGGAAGGCGACGGTGCCGCCCGCCGTAACCGCCGCGCCCCATTCCAGCCCGACCCCCGGCGTCAGCAGTTGTGGTGAACCTCCCTGGACGCTCACGCGCCAAACGTGTTTGCGGTCGATGTCGTCCTGGCCCGAGTCGTACACGACGGTCTCGCCATCGGGCGACATGGCGACGAACTGGACTTCGAAGTCGCCCGGGGTGAGCAGGCTCGCGTTGCCGCCCGCCGCCGGCACGCTGTAGAGGTGCTTCCAGCCGTCTCCTTCCCACGGGAAGACCAGATGATCGCCTGCGCCCCACATGAGTTGGCTCGCGGCGTTCACCCCACTGAATGCGCTACCGACACCCTCGCGCGCACGCCAGACCTGGCGGGCCACGCCCGTTGTCGCGTCGGCCACGTGAAGCGAGAAGGGAAGGGCCTCACGGCGAGGCGCGAACATGTGTACCACCCGCTCGTTCGGCACGCGGAGAAAAGCGAGCCTGCGGCCGTCGGGACTCCACGCAGGACTGCTGTCGAGTCCGACACTGGGATCCACATACGTGATCGCGTCCGCATCGGGATCCGCGACTCCTATGAAGGCGTGGTCCCCGCGGTTGCTGACGAAAGCGAGGCGAGTCCCGTCCGGCGACCATGTCAGAGAGCCCACGCCACCACGCACCCGAGCCAGTCGCTCCGGCTCGGCGTCGCCGGACAGCTCGAGCGTCATGATGTCCCGCCCCTGCGAGAACGCGATGCGCGCGCCCACGGGTGCGAGCGCGAAACCACCGCGCTCGACTACGTGAACGGGCTCGCCGCCGGCGACGGCGATCCTCCACACGGCCCGGCCCTCTTCATCCGGCGTGGACAGAGGGTCGGCGACCTCCCCCTGCCGGTTGGGAGCCCCACCGCGCACGAAGAGCAGTTGCTCGCCGTCCGGCGTAAACGCCAACGAGGCGACCTCCTGGCCGTCGTCTCCCGTGTACTGCGTGAGTTGCCGCCCCTTCCACTCCGGGCCCTCGGCGACCCAGATGTTGCGCTCACCTTCCCGATTCTCGATCCACGCGATCCGGTCCTCGACCGGGGACGCCACGAGGCCCGAGGCGAACGAATACGCCAGCGCGTCCCGCACCGAATAGGGGGCCCCGAGCGATTGCTGGGCGGAAACCGCCGCCGCAACGCCTACGGCCGCGATCACCAGCGCGGCCGCCACGAGCCTCGAGGCGCGAGGGAAGGCGAGAAGCGGAAGCCGCGCCTTCAGGCCGGAAGCCCGTGCTTGGCCACGCGATTCATGACGTCGACGAACCTGTCGAGCTCGGGAAGCGTGGTATAGACGCTGGGGCTCACACGAATCCCCTGGAACTCAGCGTGGTTGATGGAGACCACGATGATGCGGTGCGCGTCCCACAGGTAGTCACGGAGGTCGTTGGGTGTGACGCCCGCGATCTCGACGTTGGCGATGCCACACGCCTGACCCGGCTTCAAGCTGGTGTGCAACCCAACGTTGTCGTTCTCCAGCAGTTTCTCCGCCCAATAGTTCCTGAGATAGACCAGGCGCGCATCCTTGCGGGCCGGTCCTATCCCTTGGTGGAACGTCAGGGCCTCCCCGATCGCCAGGTAGTTGGCGGCCGGGTGCGTGCCGATCTCTTCGAACTTCCGGATGTCGGAGTCCATGCGCTCCGGCGCGGCCATGAGCGGCCACACCTCGGGGATCTTCTCCCTGCGCACATAGAGCAGCCCCGTTCCGTGCGGGGCGAAGAGCCATTTGTGGAGGCTGGTGGAATAGTTGTCCACGTCGAGGTCGCCCAGCGAGAAGTCGAAGTGCGCCAAGGCGTGGGCGCCGTCGATGATGAGCGGAATACCATGGGACCTGGCGAGCGCGGTCAACTCCGTGACGGGAAGAATCTGCCCCGTGAGGTTGATCATGTGGCAGGCGAGCATCGCCTTCGTCTTCGGCGTGATCGCGTCTGCGAACAAGCGCACCACCTCAGCGGGGTCCTCCGCGGGCACCGGGATCTGAATCTGCTTCAATACGATCCCCTCGCGACGCCCGCGTTGCTTGAACGTATTGATCATGCGCCCGTAGTCCTGCGTGGTCGTCAGGACCTCGTCGCCGCGCTGGAGGTCGATGCCGAGCTGCATGATCTGCAGGCTCTCCGAGGAGTTTCGCGTGAAGGCGATCTCCTCGGGATCTACGCCCCACTGCCGCGCCATGCGCTCGCGCACGCCTTCGCGCTGGGGCTCCAGGATCTGCCACATCGTGTACGACGGAGCGAGGTTGGAGAAGTCCAGGTGCCGCTTCATCGCGTCCTGTACCCAGCCCGGCGACGGGCTCACGCCGCCGTTGTTCAGATTCACCAGCGTGCGATCGACGGTGAACGAACGGGCGACTTCGAACCAAAAGTCCTCGTCGGCCGCGACTTCGAGCGGAGAACCAGCGTGACGGCCGAGGTCCGCGGCAACTTCCAGCGCGCTGGCCCGGAGCTCCACGGGACGAATGGGCAGTCCCATTGCGGCGGCGGCGGGCAGCGACAGGGTACCCAGGAATCGGCGGCGACTCTGCATCGAATTCTCCTCTCAAGTGGATCAAGCAGAATACGGGCCTGCCGCGATACTGTCCATCGTCCGGTCACCCGAAACCTCAACGAAGACATTACTTTCCGTGTCCCGGCTGGCGGTCCCTGAGAACGTCGGCTGACCGGAACAATCGAGGGGTTACGTCCTAGAGAGGACGACCCACCCATACAACCAACTACGGGACCTTCATGCGGCGACTCGCTCGTCCGATTCTCCCCCTTCTCTGTCTAGCCGCCCCGGCAGCGCTGTCGGCTCAAGCTCGGGACACGCTGCGCGTCGATTCCACTCGGGTCGCTCGGCAGTACGACCTCATTGGCATCCGTGTCACCGTGCCACAACCCGCTCTGACCACGGGCGGCTCCAGCGCGGTCTTCGTGAGGCTCGATTCGGTCGGCTCGACCCCCGCTCCCTCGATGGAAGAGGTGATCCGATCGATGCCACTGGTCGTCGTGCGGCGGAACAGCCGTGGCGAGGCGCAGCCGTCCATCCGAGGGTCCGACGAGCGGCAGATCGGGGTCTTCATGGACGGCGTACCGCTCACCGTC